>NZ_JBVHLU010000022.1:125446-139324 GCF_055558835.1 Embleya sp. NPDC025285 | reverse complement strand
GATCTGCCGCTTTTTTGCTCCCCCGCTTCGCTCCTCCGCAAAAAAGCGGCGCCTCGCTCGTGACTTCGTGTCCCTCCGCTTCGCTCCGGGCCACGAAGTCAAAACTTGCGGCTCCGCCGCTCTCCGCGCTTCGCGCGTCGATCACTTGGGTGGGCGGGGGTCGGGGGCGCTGACGCGCCTGGGGGTTGGGCTTCGGGGGTAGGCCGCGGGTCACCTTGACCATTGCGCGCGACGGCCGCGTCAGTGCGCTTCCCGCCGCGTTGGACTGATTCTCGGGGCCGGGCCGATTTACGACTCCGCCTTGAAAACCTGTCGCGCCCGCCCGCCGGTGCTGTGGCCGCGTCCGCTGCCTCTCGTGTCCGGTGTTGCCGCGTGTGTCGCCAACGTTGTTGCGGCCGTGACGACCGCTATCGCTCGCGCCGTCGATGCCGTGGCGTCCGCGACGGCCGCGTCCGCTGCGACGGCGCCAACCGTCGCCGCTCCGCCCGCCGGTGCTGTGTTCGTGTTCGCTACCTCTCGTGCCGGGTGTTGCCGCGTGTGTCGCCGACGTCGTTGCGCCCGCGACGACCGCTACCGCTCGCTCTGTCGATGCCGTGGCGTCTGCGGGCGCGTCCGGGCCCGCCTCCGCCTCCGCTGCTGCTGCGCCGCGTCCCCCGCGCACGCGTCTGTCGCCGGTGCGGGCGGGGTGGTGGTGGGCGGAGGGGGTGGGGGTGGTGGGGGTTAGCGTGGGGGCGGAGGGAAGGGGAGTCATGGGGCAGGGGTTGGGGCTGGTGTTGCGGGAGTTGGGCGCGGACGAGGTGGGTGGGGTGTTCGCGCGGTTGGTGGGGGTGCGGGGGGCGGATGCCTGGGTGGGGGGTGAGGTGTGTTTGTCGGATGCGTTGGTGGAGGCGATCGCCGCGTGTGGGAGTGCCGAAGAGGTGGTGCGGGCCGCGGGTAATCCGCGGCTGACCGCGGCGCAGTTGTGTCGGTTGATCGAGGCCGGTGGGTATCCGGTGGTGGCCTGGGTGTTTCCGCCGGAGGGTGAGGACGAGGTCCTCGATCCGCCGGGCGGTCCGAACGAGGTACTCGACCTGGGGCGCCGGGAGTTGCGGCGCGCGGGGGTGGCGGTGGAGCGCAAGCTCGCGCTGTTGCGCGCGCATCCGCTGCTCGCGTACACCGCTCGCCGCGCCGGGTCCGTGAGCGTGTTGCACCGGCCGGATGTGCCCGTCACCCGGACCGAGGCGCTCGACCAGGTGGGACCCGCGCTGCGTGCCGGTGTGCTGGCGCCGCGCGAGATCCTGGACCGCATGCGACCCGCGCGCGTCGCCGCCCAGGTGCTCGCCGTGGTCTCCCGCGAACACGCCTACGTCACCGGCGAGACCACCATCCACGAACTGCTCCGGCCCGAGGTGGTCGACACGCTCGGCACCAACCCCGCCGCCTGGGCGCACGTGGCCCGCACCCTCGGCCGCCACGCCGGCACCTTGCCCGAGCTGTTCGCGGACGCGAGGACGCACACGGGCGAGGCCGCCATCCGGGTGCCCGCGGCCGTACGGCCGTCCATGGCCTTCCTGCTCCGCCGGCTCACCGCCGAGGAACTCACCACCCTGATACCGCACCTCGACGACGCGGCGGCGGTCGCGCTGCTCCCGGGCAACATCCCGCCGCTGCCGAACGTCGCCGACGCGGCGCTGCGCTGCGAACACCACGCGCTGCTCGCGGCGCTCGCCGAGCACCAGAGCATCGGCCGACACTACGCCGGCCTGCTCAAGGACCTCGGCGACGACCGGCTCGACCGACTCCTGGTGGACAACCGCTCCGGCGTCACCGCCGAACTGCGCCGCGAGATCTACGCCGGCCGCCGGGCCGACCGCCCCCGCGTCCCGATGCACCCGGAGCTGCGCGCCCAATTGCTCAACGAGCCGCCCTTCGGCGGCGAGCCCGAGGCGTACGCGCTGTCCGGCGATCCCGCGCTGGTGGACCACGCGCTGCCGGGTTGCGAGGCCCGCAAGCTGCGCCGGATCGACTGGATCGACATCGTGCTGAGCCTGTGGGAGCGCGCCGACCCGAGCGTGACCGCCGACATCCTGGGCCGCCACGGCGAGCTGTTCCCGGAGCGGATCAGGGTCACCGCGCAGGCCGCGTTGGCCGCCGAGGACCCGACCCCGCTACGGGAGTTGCGCGCCCGCTGGGACCGGGGACCGCGTGCCGAACCGCCCATACCCGAGCACCGCCGGCCACCCGCCGACCGGCTTCGCGACACCCCGCTCGATCCGTGGCACTCCTGGCTCGTCGCCGCGGTCACCTCCGGCGAGCTGGATGCCGAGGAGGTCGTCCGGTACGCCCGCCCGGCCCGGCACGCGTTCGAGGCCCTGGTCGCGATCGACGCCTACCACTGGGCCCCGGGCAGCGCCCGCCCGGCACTGGCCCGACTCGGCAAGCGGATCGGCCCCAACCCGGAGGCCTGGGTGATCCTGGCCGGCCTGACCGCCGACTTCGAGGGCACCCTGACCGAACTCGCCGACCTGTGCGCGGCCGCCGCCGGTTGACCCCGGCGGTCAGTTCAACACGAGGCGCAGGACGCGGTCGTCGCCCTTGCGCGGACTGCCCCGGCCGTCCGTCATGCTGGTGGTCAACCACAGTTCGCCCGAGACGACCAGCACCGTGCGCAGCCGACCGTACTTGCCCTGGAAGTACGCCTTCGGCGTGCCGACCGTGGAGCCCAGGATCGGGGCCTGCCACAGCCGTTCGCCCTTGAGGCCGGCCAGGTAGACGACGTCGCCCAGGATCGCGATGCCGCTCGGGGAGGCGTCGTCGGTGGCCCACTGGGCGACCGGGTTCATGTACCGCGGGTCGTCGCCGGTGCCCTCGACCTCCGGCCAGCCGTAGTTGGCGCCGGAGCGGATCAGGTTCAGCTCGTCCCAGGTGTCCTGGCCGAACTCGCCCGCCCACAGCCGCCCGGTCGAATCCCAGGCCAGGCCCTGGACGTTGCGGTGACCCAGGCTCCACACCGGGGAGCCAGGGAACGGGTTGCCGGGCGCCGGCTTGCCGTCCGGGGTGAGTCGCAGGATCTTGCCGCCGAGCGAGGAGACGTCCTGCGCCAGGGCCTTGCGGCCGGCCTCGCCGGTGCCCGCGTACAACATGCCGTCGGGGCCGAAGGCGATCCGGCCGCCGTTGTGGTTCGAGCCCGCCGGGATCTTGGAGACCAGCACCTCGGGGCCGCCCAACGGCTGCCCCGGCACGTACGTCATCCGGACGATCCGGTTGTCCTGTTCCGTGGTCAGGTACGCGTACAGGAAGTGGTCGGTCGCGAAGCTCGGCGACACCGCGATCCCGAGCAGACCCCCCTCCCCGCGATGCACCGAACCCGGCACCGTGCCCACCACCACCGGCGTCGGTGTGCCCGGACCGAAGCGGGTGATCGTGCCCGTGTCGCGCGAGGACACCAGCGCGTCCTTGTCCGGCAGCACCGCCACGCCCCACGGCGTGTTCAGATTCCGGGCCAACTCGCCGGCCACGACCGGCTCGGCGACCTTGGCCGCGGTCGGCCCGGCCGGCACGTTCGGCGGCTGCGTCCCGGCCACCGGCGCGGAGGAGCCACCCGGTGTGGCCTTGCCGTCCGACGAGCCGCCGTCACCACCACACGCGGTGAGTCCGGCCGCCATCGCGACGGCGAGCGCCAGGGCGGGCCAACGAGCCTTGGGACGGCGTGTGCGCACCGGAAACACCACCTTCTCGGGTTACCTCGACCCTAAGCGGCCCGGGCCCGCGAGGGAGGGGCCCGACACGACATTTAGAGTTCCTGCCATGGTCACCGAAGGCAGGATCTGGGTTCCGTACACCCTCGAACAACTCGCCCCGCTCCCCGGCAAACTCGGCGGCGGCTCCTCGATCGTCGACGTCTACGACGGCTTCGACGGCCCGGTGCCGGACACCGCCGCCGACGTCGAGCTGTACGTCCTGCCGTACACCTTCGACCGCGAACCGCTCGCCCGGATCGCGGACATGCCCCGGCTCAGGATGATCCAGACGCTGACCGCGGGCTACGAACACGTGCTGCCGTACCTGCCGCCCGGTGTGCTGCTGTGCAACGGCAGAGGCATCCACGAGACCAGCACCGCCGAACTCGCGATCACCCTCACCCTCGCCGCGCTGCGCGACATCCCGACCTTCGTGCGCGGCCAGGACGCGGGCGAGTGGCGGTCGGGGTTCTATCCGGCGCTGGCCGACAAGAGCGTGCTGATCCTCGGGTACGGGGCGATCGGCGAAGCGGTGGACCGCCGGCTCCAGGGCTTCGAGGTGGACGTGGTCCGGGTCGCCCGCAGCGCCCGGGCCGGCGCGCACGGACCGGTCCGGGCGATGGCCGAGCTGCCCGAACTGCTCCCGCGGGCCGACGTGGTGATCGTGACGGTTCCGCTCACCGAGGACACCCGCGGCCTCGTCGACGCCGACTTCCTGGCCCGGCTCCCGGCCGGCGCGCTCGTGGTCAACGTCGCGCGCGGCCCGGTCGTGGACACCGAAGCGCTGCTCGCCGAACTGGACGCCGGCCGCCTGCGCGCGGCGCTGGACGTCACCGATCCCGAGCCGCTGCCCGCCGACCACCCGCTGCGCTTCGCCCCCGGCACGTTGATCAGCCCGCACGTCGGCGGCAGCTCGTCCGCCTTCCTCCCACGTGCCCTGCGGCTGATCCGCGAGCAGCTCGAACGCTGGTCCGAAGGGGTGACTCCGGCGAACGTCGTGCGCGATTGAGCAACAAAAACCGTCCGGTCGCGCTCTGCTTTGAGTAAGGGCCGACACCGGTACGGTGTGCCCGCGCACGCCGACCCGGACGGAGAGACATGAAAGACAGGGGGACGGCGCCCGGCGCTGTTCACAGGCGGTTCGAGGCCCTCGACACCGCCGAGGCGGCCGCCGCGCCCGCCGCCCCGGCGGTCGTCGAACCGGCGGTGATCGCTCCCCGAACGGGTGAACACGACCACGGATTGCGCACGGTCGTCGAGCGGGCCAGGCGACGGATCGGCTCGGGCGCCCTGCCGTACCTGCTTGCCGCGCTGTTCTTCGTGATCTACACGACGCACTCGCTGCTGCGGCATCGCCGGATGGAGACGCACGCCTACGACCTGGGTCTGTTCGAGCAGGTGGTCCGGGCGTATTCGAACTTCGAGGCGCCCGTGTCGGACATCCGGACGCCGGACTTCAATGTGCTCGGCGAGCACTTCCACCCGATCCTGGCGCTGCTCGGTCCGATCTACCGGGTCTTTCCCGGTCCGAGCACGCTGTTGGTCGCCCAGGCGTTCCTGGTGGCGATCTCGGTCGTGCCGATCACCCGGATCGCCGCGCGCGCGTTCGGCCCGTGGGGCACGGCCGCGCTCGGCATCGCGTACGGCCTGTCCTGGGGCATCCAGTCGGCCGTCTCGTTCGACTTCCACGAGATCGCGTTCGCGGTACCGCTGCTGGCCTTCGGCCTGGACCGCTTCCTGCTCGGCCGGTACCTCACGGCGATGGCCTGGTGGTTGCCCCTGATCCTGGTCAAGGAGGACCTCGGGCTCACCTTCGCCGCCGCGGCCGTACCGCTGTTGCTGCTGCGCCGCTGGAAGATGGCCGCGGCGCACGTGCTGATCGGCGCGTCGGCGTTCGTGCTGGCGATCTTCGTGCTGCTGCCGGCGATCAACCCCAACGACACGTACGCGTTCTGGGGCAACCTCGACTCCAGCCAGCGCTCCGGCAACGCGGATCCCACCACGCCGTTGGGCCGGGTGCCGATCTCCGAGCTGGTCATCGAACTGCCCATGTCGATGGTGCTGCCCAGCGTGAAGTGGATGACGCTGTTCACGCTGTTGCTGCCCACCGGGTTCATCGCGCTGCGTTCGCCGATCCTGGCGATGATCGTGCCGACGATGTTGTGGCGGTTCACCTCCAGCAACGAGTACTACTGGGGCACGTATTTCCACTACAGCGCGGTCCTGATGCCGATCGTGTTCGCGGCGTTCGTGGACGGTGTGGTCCGGTTGCGCGCGTCGCGGGTGGATTGGCTGCGCCGGTACGCGGTCCACGCCGCGATCGTCCCGCTCGCGGTGTCGTTGGCGTTCGCGCGCGACTTCCCGCTGATGGACCTGCTGCACAAGCGCACCTATACGGTGCCGGACCGGGTGCGCTCGGCGCACAAGGTGCTCGACCGGGTTCCGGACGGCGCGACGGTGTCGGCCACGATGAGCTTCTCGCCGCAACTGGTCTCGCGGGCGGGGCGGGTGACCGACTTCCCGACCCTGCTGCCCGGGCGCGGGTACGCGGCGATCGAGGTGTGGGGCAACAACAAGGACTGGGCCCGCTACTGGATCGCGCACCTGATCGGGCAGGGTTTCACCGAGGTGGCGCGCGAACCGGGCGCGGTCCTGCTCAAGCGCGACTGAACCGGGCACCCGACCGGGGGCGCCACGAAATCCGAGGGCGGTCGAGCGCCCACCCGTGCCCACGGCCGAGCGACCCGCCCGCGCCCTCCGCGCCGGTCACACGCTCGGCCGTCCGAGTTCTCCGTCGCCGGCGCGTGTCGCCGGACCGCACCGCGTTGCCGACCCCGAGTGCCCACCGATCCGGCCCCACCGAGGCCGCACTGAGGCCCCGCCGAGCCCCCGGCGGGGCCTCGGCCCGCCTTCCGGACCCCGCGAAGGCCGCCGGGCGATCGTTGAAACTCCCAGGTTTGCCCTGATCAGAGCCCCTTTTTCCGTCCAGTGTCGGGACTTTGTCACAAATGCACGGGAAGGGACTCCCATGCAGGCCATCATTAGTTACTCTGTGTTGAGTAAGACAAGCTCACAGTGACGGGTTGGTGTATCGTCCGAGTCGTGGGGCGTTGAGAGACGCGCACGGTCGGGTGTCGCACCCCCGTCGCGCCGGCGCCGACCGCCCCGCCTCACGGCTGGGGTGTGAGGGCCGGTGCAGTGCCATGAAGCGCCGTGGCGGCGACTTCGGGTAGAGGGGAGTGCGGAATGCCGGGGGACCACTGCCGGAGTGGCCGAGCCACGACGACCCGGTGCGGCTGCTGATCTTGGCCGACACCCCTACGCAGCGGCAGTTGAAGTATCTGATCGTGCCGCTGTGTCTCGTGTACGCGATCGGTGCGCTCCAGGGCTGGGGCAATCCGACCTTGTCGCTGGCGATGGGCGACTTCGGCCTGGCGGCCGCGGCGGCCGTGGCGGCGATCTCCTGCGCGCTCAAGGCCGTGCGCGAATCCGGTCGGGCCCGGTTGTCGTGGGCGCTGTTCGCCTTCTCCGCCACGATGGTCTCGCTCGGCAACGGGATCTGGGGCTGGTACGAGGTCGTCCTGGACGTCCCGGTGCCCACGCCCGGTCCCACCGACGTGATCTTCCTGCTGTTCGCGCCACCCACCATCGTGGGCCTGCTCCTGGTGGCGCAGCGCCCGCGCGGCATCGCGGCGTGGACCTGCATGGCGCTGGACGGGTGGCTGATCGCGGGCTCGCTGTTCACGCTCGGCTGGAGTCTCGCGCTGGCCCGCAGTACCAACGGGGATCGCTCGGACATCCTCAAGATCGTGCTCACCCTCGCCTATCCGGTGCTCGACATCCTGATGATCAGCATGGTCCTCGGATTGCGTTTTCGGGCCGGTTCGGGAGATCGCGCGGCACTGAACCTGGCGCTGGTGGGCCTCGCGGTCACCGTGATGAGCGACGCGCTGTGGACCACACCCGGACTCAACAGCGGCTACCGCTCGGGCGGACTGCTGGACGCGGGCTGGTTCGCGGGCAGCCTGCTGCTCGCGATCGCGCCGTGGACCGGCGACCGGGTCGAGGCGCACGAGCGTCCCCGACACCGCACCATCTCGATGTTGTCCGCGCTCACCCCCTACATCGCCGCCGCGGTGTGCACCGCCGGCGTGCTCGGCGGCGCGGTGGCCGGCCACGCGCCGGACAAGGTGGTGCTCGGCGTCGGCGCGACCGTACTGGTCACCCTGGTCCTGCGGCAGGGCATCACACTCGTCGACAACGTGTTCATGGCCCAGGAACTGTCGGCGAAGGAGAGCCACTTCCGGTCCCTGGTGCAGGGCTCCAGCGATGTGATCATGATCGCGGCGAGCGACGGCGTGCTCCAGTACGTCAGCCACGCGGTGCGCCGGGTGTACGGGTTCGAGCCCGAGGAGTTGGTCGGTACCCGGCTGGAGTTGCTCATCCATCCCGAGGAGAGCGCGCGGGTACAGCGCGAACTACGCGCGTTCTTGGACGGCGCGGTGCCGGTGGGCGAGGCGGACACCGCGATGGTGCGGGTGGAATGTCGGATCCGCTCGGCCGGCGGCACCTGGCTGCACACCGAATCGGCGGTGAACCGCTACGGCGACGGGCTGATCTTCAACAGCCGCGACGTCACCGACCGGATCAAGTTGCAGACCCAACTGGAGCACGACGCCTTCCACGACCGGCTCACCGACCTGCCCAACCGGGCCCTGTTCGAGGACCGGATCCAGCACGCGCTGGCCCAGCGGCGCGGGATCACCCCCACCATCGCGGTGTTGTTCGTCGACCTGGACGGGTTCAAGGCCGTCAACGACAACTACGGGCACACCGCGGGCGACGAACTGCTCGTGCAGGCCGCGCGCCGGCTCGAACACGCGGTTCGGATCGGTGACACCGTGGCCCGGTTCGGCGGCGACGAGTTCGCCGCGCTCCTGGTCGGCGACCCCACCCCGCGGGCGATCCGGGAGATCGCCGAACGGCTGCTCTCCACGCTGTCCGCGCCGTACCGGATCGCCGACGGCGAGGTACGCGTCGCGGCGAGCATCGGGATCGCCTTCTCCGCGCCCGGCATCGCACCGGCCGACCTGATGCGGCACGCGGACGCCGCGATGTACCGGGCCAAGGACGGCGGCAAGGGCCGGGTCGAGGTCTACACCCCCGACATGGACGCCGACGTGGAGCGCCGCGCGGCCCGCGCCGCCGGGCGCCGGCGGGTGGACCGGGACGGCCGGCTGGCCGTGTCGTACCAACCGGTGGTGGACCTGGACACCGGTCGGGTGCGCGACGTGGAGGCGGCGCTGTGTCGGGTCGAGGACGGCGTGGTGCCCGGCCGGGCCGACCACGTCCGGCTGACCGCGGGCGTGGACGGCCGACTCTCGGCGGTGGGCCGCAGGCTGCTGGAGGAGAGCGCGCTGGCCGCGACCACCTGGCGGGCCGCCGGGCACGAGATCGGCGTCACGGTCGGCCTGGCGGCCCGCCAACTCACCGGCCCCGGCTTCCTGGACGTGCTGGAGGAGACCCTGCGCGGTGCCGATCTGCCGGCCGGCGCGTTGACCCTGGAGATCACCGACAACGTGCTGCCGGACGGCGACGAACTGCTGCTGAGCCGGATCGCGGTGCTGCGCCGGTTGGGTGTGCGGTTGTCCCTGGACGACTTCGGCACCGGCCACTCCTCGCTCACCTACCTGCGCCGACTGCCGGTGGACGTACTCAAGATCGACCGCTCGTTCGTCGCCGAGGTCGGCACGTGTCCACACCTGACCGTGCTCACCTCGACCATCGTGCGCCTCGGGTTGGAATCCGGACTGACCCTGGTGGCGGCCGGCATCGACAGCCACGCGCAGGTCGACATACTTCGCGAGATGGGCTGTCAGCGGGGGCAGGGCAACTGGTTCCACCCGGCGGTGTCCGGGGACACGATCTTCGATGTGCTCGGCCAGACGCCGCTGGGCAACAGCGCGGTGCGCGGCCCGCGTCCGGAGCCGCTCCCGGAGGCGCGCGCGCCGCTGCCGGTCCAGGTGCCCAGGTCGCAGCTGTGAGTGTGGCCGCGGCGGGCCCCGAGCGGCGCCGGCGTCCGCGTCGGTGTCCGAGGTGGTGACCGCAGGGGTGTCCGCGGCGGCACCGGGGCCGGCCGAAACCATGACGTCCCGTCAGTCCTGGACAAAGAGTCTCGAATACTGAGACGCGTGAAGAGCCGGCTTGACACGTACACGGGCGCGGAGGGAGAGTCGCGGGCATGCAGACCCGCATCCTCGTACTTGAGAAGCGCGTGCACTGACCACCGAGTCGGTTCGCGCGCCCCCCTCGCTTGCCTAACGGCACGGGGGGTTTTTTGTTGCAGTCCGACGGGTCCGGGCCTCGCGCCCCACTCGATATGCCGACTTCAGATCGAGAAGAGACGAAAGCATGACCGATCAGGTGACAGGAGCCCAAGCGCTGATCCGCTCCCTGGAAGCCGCAGGGGTGGACACGGTCTTCGGCATCCCCGGGGGCGCGATTCTTCCCGCCTACGATCCGATGATGGACTCGACGAAGGTGCGCCACATCCTCGTCCGGCACGAGCAGGGCGCGGGTCACGCCGCGGAGGGATACGCGCAGGCCACCGGCAAGGTCGGGGTGTGCATGGCCACGTCGGGCCCCGGCGCGACCAACCTGGTGACGCCGATCGCCGACGCGCACATGGACTCGGTGCCGATCGTCGCGATCACCGGTCAGGTGGCCAGCGCCGCGATCGGTACGGACGCCTTCCAGGAGGCGGACATCTGCGGCATCACGATGCCGATCACCAAGCACAACTTCCTGGTCACCGACCCGGCCGAGATCGCGCCGACGATCGCCGCGGCGTTCCACATCGCCTCCACCGGCCGGCCCGGCCCGGTCCTGGTCGACATCTCCAAGGACGCGCTCCAGGCGACCACCGACTTCGTCTGGAACGGCACCCCCGAACTGCCCGGCTACCGCCCGGTCACCCGGCCGCACGCGAAGCAGATCCGCGAGGCCGCGCGGCTGCTCAGCGAGGCCAAGCGCCCGGTCCTGTACGTCGGCGGCGGGGTGCTCAAGGCGCACGCGTCGGCCGAACTGAAGATCCTCGCCGAGCTGACCGGCGCGCCGGTGGTCACCACGCTGATGGCGCTGGGCGCGTTCCCGGACAGCCACCCGCAGCACCTGGGCATGCCGGGCATGCACGGCACGGTGGCCGCGGTCACCGCGCTGCAGAAGTCGGACCTGATCTTCGCGCTCGGCGCCCGCTTCGACGACCGGGTCACCGGCAAGCTGGACACCTTCGCGCCGTACGCCACCATCGTGCACGCGGACATCGACCCGGCCGAGATCTCCAAGAACCGCACCGCGGACGTGCCGATCGTCGGCGACGCCCGCGAGGTGATCGCCGACCTGGTGGTCGCGGTCCAGGCCGAGCACGAGGCGGGCCGGTTCGGCGACTACCAGGAGTGGTGGACCGCGCTGAACCGCTGGCGCGAGACCTACCCGCTGGGCTACGACGTGCCCGCGGACGGCTCGCTGTCGCCGCAACTGGTGATCGAGCGGCTCGGCGCGATCTCGGGCCCGGACACGATCTTCGCCTCCGGCGTCGGCCAGCACCAGATGTGGGCCTCGCAGTTCATCCGCTACGAGAAGCCGTACACCTGGCTCAACTCCGGCGGCGCCGGGACCATGGGCTACTCGGTGCCCGCCGCGATGGGCGCCAAGGCCGGCATGCCGGACACCACGGTGTGGGCGATCGACGGCGACGGTTGTTTCCAGATGACCAATCAGGAACTGGTCACCTGCGCGGTCAACGACATCCCGATCAAGGTCGCCATCATCAACAACGGCACCCTGGGCATGGTCCGCCAGTGGCAGACGCTCTTCTACAACGAGCGCTACTCCAACACCGACCTGCAGAGCCGCCGGCTGCCGGACTTCGTCAAGCTCGCCGAGGCGATGGGTTGCGTCGGGCTGCGCTGCGAGAGCCCGGACCAGTTGGACGAGATCATCCACAAGGCGATGTCGATCAACGACGCTCCCGTGGTCATCGACTTCGTCGTCCACCAGGACGCGATGGTGTGGCCGATGGTCGCGGCGGGTTCCTCCAACGACGAGGTGATGGCCGCGCGCGACGTGCGTCCCGACTTCGGCGACTCGGACGACTGACAGGCCGACAGGGCATCAGGAAGGCATAGGAGTCCAGCGATCATGTCCAAGCACACCCTCTCGGTCCTTGTCGAGAACAAGCCCGGTGTCCTCGCCCGGATCACCGCGCTGTTCTCGCGTCGGGGCTTCAACATCGACTCGCTCGCGGTCGGCACCACCGAGCATCCGGACATCTCGCGGATCACCATCGTGGTCAGCGTGGTCGAGGAACTGCCGCTGGAGCAGGTCACGAAGCAGCTCAACAAGCTGGTCAACGTGCTCAAGATCGTCGAGCTGGATCCGCCCGCGTCGGTGCAGCGCCAGCTCCTGCTGGTCAAGGTGCGCGCGGACCACGAGACGCGTTCGCAAGTGGTGGAGATCGTCCAGCTCTTCCGCGCCAAGACGGTCGACGTCTCGCCCGAGGCGGTCACCGTCGAGGCCACCGGCGGCCCCGACAAGCTGGCCGCGATGTTGCGCATGCTGGAGCCGTTCGGCATCAAGGAACTCGTCCAGTCCGGCGTCGTGGCGATCGGCCGCGGCGGACGCTCGATCACCGACCGTTCGCTGCGGTCGGTGGAGCGCTCGGCCTGACGGATATGTCCGGACCTCGGTTCTGACGGACCGTCATGGTCCACATTTCAAACCGGCGGCACGCGGTTCGTTCGTGATTTGCGAAGATGACGAGCGGGGCGTGGCCCCGAAAACCCAGTCTTGAAGGAGAACCCCGAAGTGGCCGAGCTGTTCTACGACGACGACGCCGACCTGTCCATCATTCAGAACCGCAAGGTCGCGGTGCTCGGCTACGGCAGCCAGGGTCACGCCCACGCGCTGTCGCTGCGGGACTCCGGTGTCGACGTGCGGGTCGGTCTGCTGGAGGGCTCGAAGAGCCGCGCCAAGGCCGAGGAGGCGGGCCTGCGGGTCGTCACTCCCGCCGAGGCCGCCGCCGAGGCGAGCGTCATCATGATCCTGACCCCGGACCCGGTCCAGGCGAAGGTCTACGCCGAGGCCGTGGAGCCCAACCTGCAGGACGGCGACGCGCTGTTCTTCGGGCACGGCTTCAACATCCGGTTCGGCTTCATCAAGCCGCCGGCCAACGTCGACGTGTGCATGGTCGCCCCCAAGGGCCCCGGCCACCTGGTCCGTCGGCAGTACGAAGAGGGTCGCGGCGTGCCGTGCATCGTCGCGGTCGAGCAGGACGCGTCGGGCCAGGGCCTGGCGCTCGCCCTCTCCTACGCGAAGGGCATCGGCGGCACCCGTGCCGGCGTCATCAAGACCACCTTCACCGAGGAGACCGAGACCGACCTGTTCGGTGAGCAGGCGGTGCTCTGCGGCGGCGCCTCGGCGCTGGTCAAGGCGGGCTTCGAGACCCTGGTCGAGGCCGGCTACCAGCCGGAGATCGCCTACTTCGAGTGCATGCACGAGCTGAAGCTCATCGTCGACCTCATGTACGAGGGCGGCCTGGAGAAGATGCGCTGGTCCATCTCGGAGACCGCCGAGTGGGGCGACTACATCACCGGCCCCCGGATCATCACGGCCGACACCAAGGCCGAGATGAAGAAGGTGCTCGCCGAGATCCAGGACGGTTCGTTCGCGACCGCGTGGATGGCGGAGTACGAGGCGGGTCTGCCGAAGTACAAGGAGTACGTGAAGGCGGACTCCGAGCACAAGCTGGAGACCACCGGCAAGGAGCTCCGCAAGATGATGAGCTGGGTGACGAACGAGGGCTGATCCTCGACTCGACGTGTTGCCTGCCGCTTCGGCGGTGTGAAGTGCCCCGGGCCGGGATCGGTCCGGGGTGCTGCTTTTTGGGCGACTTCGTCGCCGGCTCGCGAGGCGCCGCTTTTTTGCTCCCCCGCTTCGCTCCTCCGCAAAAAAGCGGCGCCTCGCTCGTGACTTCGTGTCCCTCCGCTTCGCTCCGGGGCACGAAGTCAAAACTTGCGGCTCCGCCGCTCTCCGCGCTTCGCGCGTCGATCACTTGGGTGGGCGGGGGTCGGGGGCGCTGACGCGCCGGGGGTTTGGGCTG
>NZ_JBVHLU010000022.1:0-125346 GCF_055558835.1 Embleya sp. NPDC025285 | reverse complement strand
CGCTTCGGGGCGCGAAGGCCGGCCTGCGGCTCGGCCGCTGTCCGCGCTTCGCGCGTCGATCGCTGGGGTGGGGGTGGGTCGGGGTGCTGACGCGCTGGGGGTTTGGGCTGCGCTTCGGGGCGCGAAGGCCGGCCTGCGGCTCGGCCGCTGTCCGCGCTTCGCGCGTCGATCGCTGGGGTGGGGGTGGGTCGGGGTGCTGACGCGCCCGGGGTTTGGGGCTTCGCTCCGGGCCACGTAGTCCTACCTGCGGCTCGGCCGCTTTCCGTGCTTCGCGCGTTGATTACTGGGGTCGGGGGCGCTGATGCGCCGGGGGTTGGGCGCAACCGGTGGGGGGTGGGGTGCGTGTGGACCGTACCGGGGGTGTCGCGTGGGGCGGTGCGGGGAGGGACGGGGGACGTGGCATGGGGGAGGGGGAGGCGCTTTCCGTGGCGTTCGGCGCGTTCGAACGGGACGTGCGGCGTGTGCTTGGTGAGCGGCCGGACGGAGGGCGGCCGGCCTTGGGGGTGTTGATCGCGCGGCGTCGGCGTCGGCGGCTCGCCTGCGTCGGGGTCGGGATCGTGGTGGTGGTTTCGGGGCTCCGGTTGGTCGTTGCACGGAACCGATCACCCGGTCGTGTGCGTGGGTGGGGGAGAGACGCTCGAGGCGGGTGTTCCGCGACCTGAACCGACATCGGGTGCGCGCCCCGGGCCGGATAAAGTACCGGGTCACGGCAGGACAGACACGCCGCGACGGGACGCGGGGGAACGATGGGACGGGACACGGGCGGTCGCGCCGACTTCGACGTGTTCTACGCGGAGAGCCACGGCGCCCTCGTCGCACACCTGTACGCGCTGACCGGAGATTTCGGCGAGGCCCAGGAGGCCGCGCAGGAGACCTACATCCGGGCCTGGAAGGACTGGGAGCGGATCAGCGACTACGAGAACCCCGTCGCGTGGATCCGCCTGGTCGGTCAACGTATCGCGGTCAGCAGGTGGCGGCGCACCCGTACCGCGCTCAAGAGCTGGATCCGGCATGGCCCGGACGGGGATCTGCCCGCGCCTGGCCCCGAATCCGTGGCCCTGGTCGCCGCGTTGCGCCAGATTCCCGAGGCCCAGCGCCGTGCGGTGGTGATGCATCACATGGGCGGGCTGTCGGTGGCCGAGATCGCCGCGCACGAGGGCGCGCCCGAGGGCACCATCAAGGCCCGCCTGTCCCGGGGCCGCGCCGCGCTCGCCGGCCTGCTCGCGGACGGTTCGGAGGCGGTCCGGACCGGACGCTCCTAGGCCACGACGCGGTCCATCCGGGTTCATCCGCGCGGCTGTGCCCGGAAAACCCGAAGGAATTGGCCTTCCGGATCACATGCCAGGGCCGTATCCGAGGCAGCATGCTTGAACGAGGCAGTGCTATCGCCGCACCGGACTTGCCGTTCCGGGCCGACATCGTGGAGCGTGAGACACATGAGGGGCAGAGGGGACTCGGGTCGGGAGACGACCGTGCCGGCTCGCGGTGGCTTCCCGGAACGGACGCTGCGGCAGGACGAATTGCGCGCCCAGCGGGCACCGGCGGCGGACGACGACATCTTCGGCGACCTGTACCTCGACTTCGAGGACGCGCCCGCCCGCGAGCCGGCCGAGCGGAACGGGCCGGCGCAGCCGCGGCCGACGCACGACCCGGAGCCCGCGCCGAACGGCTCGGCCGACGAGTTCGCGGCCGAATCCGAGCCGGACGACGGCCGGCCGCGAGCGGACGCCGCCACGTCGTACGAGGGGTACGACGCCGACCCGGCGGACGATCCGGCGCCCGCGCCAGCGGCGGATTCCGGACTGCCGCAGGCCGATGCCGAGGCGGCACCGGCCGAGGCGCCCGAGGCCGCGTCGCGTTCGTTGTGGGACCAGGCCCCCCGGCCCGCCGAGACGTTCGCGACCGGGCCGGACGCGGCGGAGCGCGGGCCCGACGCGATCCCGCACACCGTGACCCCGCGCGCGGTCCGCCCGGAGGGCGGCATCCCGGCCGCGCCGCCACCGGTGCCCGCGCCGCCGACGATCTCCGGCGGCTCCGCCGACACCACCTTCGCCGCCGGGCACGCGGTGCCGCCGCCGCCCTCGGTGCCGCCGATGCCCACTTCGCCGCCGCCGGTGCCCGAACCGCAGACCCGGCTGCTGCCGGCCGACCCGCCGGTGCCCGAACCGGTCGAGGAGGCGGACGAGTTGGACGTACCCACCACCTCGCGCAGCGACAGCCTGCGTCGGGCCGACGCGGCCGAGGGCGACGTCCCGGAGGACACCGGGCCGCCGCTGGGCGTCCAGGCGTCCGCGTGGTCCACGTCCTCGCACCCCGGTCGGCGACGCGCCGCGCGGCGCGAACGGCGCGGATTGGGCCCGGAGCTGACCGCTCGCGACAACGACGACCGGTATGCCGCGACGGGCGACGTGTTCATCGTCGCCGACGGCCTCGGCGGTCACCCCGCCGGTTGGTACGCGGCCGACGTCGCGGTGCGCACGCTGGTGGCCGAACTCGCCGCCGCCGACCTGGCCGCGGGCTGGAGCGACCGGCTCAGCGCCGCGATCGCGGTCGCCGACCTGGCGGTGCGCCGGCACGGTGTCGCGCAGTACGAGGGCATGCGCACGACCGTGGTGGCGGCCGTCCTGCAACACGGCAGGCTGCACCTGGCCGGCTGCGGCGACAGCGTGTGCTGGCTGGTGCGCGGCGGCCGGGCGTTCCGGCTGACCGAACAGGGCAACGCGGCCGAATTCGGCCGTCCCTGGCTGCTCACCTCCACCCCGTTGGGCGGCTCCCAGGCCCCCGATCCCGAACTGCAACGCATCGAACTGCACCCGGGCGACCGTGTGGTCCTCGCCACGGACGGCGTCGGCCACCTGCCCGACGAGACGGTGGCCGACCTCGTGCACGGCGACCCCTTCCACGCGGCAACGACCTTGACCAGGACGGCCGTCGAGAGTGGTGACGACGACGCGACGGCGGTCGTGGTCGAATGCGACGCACTGCCGGTTCCGGCGGGTCATCGCTCCGGCGCCGACCCCAGGGAACAACCGGAGGATGCGTCGAGTGCCCCCGGGGCCCTACGGTCGGACGGCGGGACTGCCTGGTGACGGTTCACCGGGCGAAGATGGGCGATGCCCCAGGGCGGGGCACGAGACCGGACGGATGGCGATGCTCGAACTGATCCTCACCGTGGCGACGTCGGACGACGCCGACCAGCAGGAGTCGGACCTGGCCCGGCCGCGCACGGTGAAGGTGCAAAGCGAGCCCGGCAAGAAGATCGCGATCGGCCGGGACCCGTCGAGGTGTGGCCTGGTCACGCCCAAGGACTGGCGCTTCGTGTCGCGTGTGCACCTGGAGTTCGTCTACTCCCTGGAGCGCGGCTGGAGCGTGGAGTGGCTCCAGGGCTCGCACCCGCGCCCGGTCGCGCTGGTGCAGATCGATCGTGAGGGCGTGTCGGAACCGGTGCCCTACGGCGCGACGCTGCCGTTGGGTTCGCTGCGCCCGGGCCGGGTGGTGGTCACCGACCTGGCCCGACGGCGACGGGTCCTGGTGGAGTGGCGGGTCTCCCTGCCGCAACGCCCGGGCGAGGAGCCCACCGAACCGGACGTGGGCGTCCCCGAGACCCAGGACGTCGCGCCGTTCGTGTTGCAGAACCGCCTCTCCGAGACGGAGATGGAGGTGCTGGCCGCGCTGTCCTGTGACTGGGTGCACGGTCGTCCGGTCAAGCGGGCCAAGTCGACCAAGGAACTGTGCGAGCTGCTGCACCTGTCCGCGGCCACGGTCGAGCGGTACAAGACCAAGCTGCGCCGCGAGTTCTACAGTTCGGGCCTGTGCCCGGAGCTGAACTCCCTGCTCGGTCCGAACTACCTCGACACCGTGCGGCACGTGCACGGGGGCTGGGACCTGATAGCGCAGACCGCGGTCACCCACGGCATAACGGGACGCGGTCCGTGCCCGTGTGGTGCGGACGCGCCGCACGCGGGTACCAGGTGAGCGGTAGGACCGGGGAGGGGGCGAGGGGATCATGCTCGAACTGAACATGTCGTTCGTCGCGATCGAGGACGGCCGCGAGGCGGAGCGCGATCCGCTGCCGAGCCCCAAGAGCGTGCGAAAGCCCGGGGTGGCGGGCACGCGGGTGTTCGTGGGGCGCGACCCCAGCGTGTGCCGGCCGCTGCTGACGCCGCACGACTGGCTGTTCGTCTCGCGCAAGCACCTGGTCTTCGAGTACAGCGAGGACCGGGGCTGGACCGTGGAGTGGCCGCGCGGACAGCGGGACACGCCGGTGGCGATCGTTCGGATCAAGCGCGGCGAGACCTCGCAGGACATGCCGTACGGCGCGATCCTGCCGCTGCCCGCGCGCACCAGCGGCAACATCCTGGTCAGCGACCTGGCCCGGCGGCGCAGCGTGGTGCTCGCGTGGCGGGCGATGCAGCCGGTCCGGCCCAGTACGTCCGCGTCGCTGGTCGGGACCGCTCCGGACACGGTGGACATCGGTCCGGAGGAACTGCGCACCAAGCTGAGCGGGGTGCGGCTGGAGGTGCTCGCGGCGATGTCCTGCGACTGGATCCACGGCCGCGCCACCAAGCGGCCCAAGACCACCGACGAGCTGTGCGAGATGCTCTACATGGCCAAGGCCACGGTCGAGCGCTGCAAGACGGAACTGCGCCGGGACTTCTACAGCTCGGAACTTTGCCCGGAATTGAACCACTTGCTGGGGCCCGACTATCTGGACACCACCCCGCATGTGCACGGAGGTTGGGACCTGATCGCCCAGACGGCGGTCACCTGCGGCATTGTGGGACGCGAACCGTGCCCGTGCGCACGTCGCGGTGGATCGATCGACTGAACCACGGGGGGTCGGCCGCACGGCGGGCCGGCACGCGGGATCGACTGTGGATGGACTGACGGCCAGGAGCGTGGGGGAGGAAACCGGTGCTCGATCTCAACATGGCGTCGACTTCGGGGGCGGACGACGCGGCGACGGTCGCCATGCTGATGGCAAGCGCGCCGAGTCGGCCGGGGGCGACGTTGGCGGTCGGTCGCGACGCGACCCGCTGCCATCTCGTGACGCCGGCCGACTGGCTGTTCGTCTCCCGGGTGCACCTGGAATTCCAGTGCGACGACGACACGACGTGGTGGGTCACCTGGCGGCGCGGCTCGCAGAACGCGCCGGTGGCCGAGGTCCAGGTGGACGACGGCGAGACCCGCACGCTGCCCTACGGCGGCACCGCGCCGCTGCCCAACCGCGGCTCCGGCGAGGTGGTCATCCTGGACCTGAACGGGCAGCGCCGGGTCACCATCGGGTGGTTCCTGGCCGGCGACTGAGCGTCGAATCGATCCCGAGCCGATCCATCCGCTGATCTGACGACAGGTCAGGAGTGTTGCCCCCACCCGTCCGGAGTCCACACATCGGACATCTGTGAAGTCCTTCACAAGGGCGGCGGTAGGATCGGCCACGCGTCAGGCCACCCCGTCGTGCGTCTTCCACGCGGCCACCCGTCATCGCAGCACGCGAAGGAAAACCGTGAGCAAGCCCGTCGTTCTCATCGCCGAAGAGCTGTCCCCGGCCACCGTCGATGCCCTCGGACCCGATTTCGAGATCCGCCACTGCGATGGTGCGAACCGCGGTGAGCTGCTGTCCGCGATCGCCGACGTCGACGCCATCCTGATCCGCAGCGCCACCAAGGTGGACGCCGAGGCGATCGCCGCCGCGAACCGCCTCAAGGTGGTCGCGCGCGCCGGTGTGGGGCTCGACAACGTGGACGTCCCGGCCGCCACCAAGGCCGGCGTCATGGTCGTCAACGCGCCGACCTCGAACATCGTCACCGCCGCCGAGCTCGCCTGCGGTCTGCTCATCTCGGTCGCGCGCAACATCCCGCAGGGCAGCGCCGCGCTCAAGAACGGCGAGTGGAAGCGCAGCAAGTACACCGGTGTCGAGCTCTCCGAGAAGACCCTCGGTGTGGTCGGCCTGGGCCGGATCGGCGTCCTGGTCGCCCAGCGCATGTCCGCGTTCGGGATGAACATCGTGGCCTACGACCCCTACGTGCAGCCGGCCCGCGCCGCGCAGATGGGTGTGCGACTGCTCAGCCTGGACGAGGTGCTGGAGCAGTCCGACTTCATCACCGTGCACCTGCCCAAGACGCCGGAGACGCTCGGCCTGATCGGCGACGAGGCGCTGCGCAAGGTCAAGCCGACGGTGCGCATCGTCAACGCCGCGCGCGGCGGGATCGTCGACGAGGTCGCGCTGGCGTCCGCGCTCAAGGAGGGCCGGGTGGCCGGCGCCGGCCTGGACGTGTTCTCGAAGGAGCCGTGCACGGACAGCCCGCTGTTCGAGTTCGACAGCGTGGTGGCCACGCCGCACCTGGGCGCGAGCACCGACGAGGCGCAGGAGAAGGCCGGCGTCGCGGTGGCCAGGTCGGTACGGCTCGCGCTGGCCGGCGAACTGGTGCCGGACGCGGTCAACGTGCAGGGCGGCGTGATCGCCGAGGACGTGCGCCCGGGCCTGCCGCTGGCCGAGAAGCTCGGTCGCATCTTCACCGCCCTCGCGGGCGGTGTCGCGGTCCGACTCGATGTCGAGGTGCGCGGCGAGATCACCCAGCACGACGTCAAGGTGCTGGAGCTCGCGGCGCTCAAGGGTGTCTTCGCGGACGTCGTGGAGGAGTCGGTCTCCTACGTCAACGCCCCGCTGCTGGCCCAGGAGCGCGGTGTGGAGATCCGGCTGACCACGAGCTCGGAGAGCCCGGACCACCGCAACCTGGTCACCGTGCGCGGCACGCTCGCCGACGGCGGCGAGATCTCGGTCTCCGGCACGCTCGCGGGCCCCAAGAACATCGAGAAGATCGTCGAGGTGGACGGGTACGACGTGGACCTGGTGCTCACCGCGCACATGGTCTTCCTGCGCTACGCGGACAAGCCCGGCGTGGTCGGCGTGATCGGCCGGCACCTCGGCGAGGCGGGCGTCAACATCGCCGGCATGCAGGTGGCCCGCGCCGCCAAGGGCGGCGAGGCGCTGGTGGCACTCACCGTCGACACCACCGTCGAGCCGCAGATCCTCACCGACATCGCGGAGGAGATCGGCGCGGTCTTCATGCGTTCGGTGAACCTGGACGACTGACGCCGGCCGCGGCCGGCGACGGGCGCGAGACACGCCGTACGAGGCCCGGGGACCCATGTGGTTCCCGGGCCTTCGGCATGTCCGGGAGCGGGTGGTCGCGGCCCCTCGCCACGCCGCGTGGCGGACGGTCGATCTCAGATAGTAGGAACTCCGAGTAAATTGCAGACATCGACGCGACCCGTCGCCTACCGTGAAAGCAGACGGCCCTTCCGTACCCGGAAATCCCCGTACGGCAGGAAATTTCAGCACGCCCACAAGGCCCCTGCACGTGTCCGTCACACACCGTGTAGACACCCGAGCCTTGTGAAGGAAGTGCAGTCATGGACGAAACCACGCGCCGCAACGCAGCCCGTGCCCTCCAGCGCGCCCTCGACCGTCGCGACAACGGCGGCAGGCCCGCCGACGAGGACCGCTGACCCTCGATCCACCCGTTGCGTCCCATCATCCGGACTGCACATGATCAGTCCCTGGGACGGAAGGTAAGGTCCACCGCATGTCTCGCAGCATTCGTCTCGCAGTGGTTCCCGGCGACGGCATCGGCCAGGAAGTGGTCGCGGAGGGTCTGAAGGTCCTCGGCGCCGTACTTCCCGCCGATATCAAGATCGAGACCACCGAGTACGACCTCGGTGCCCGCCTGTACCACCGCACCGGAGAGACGCTGCCCGACAGCGTGCTCGACGAGTTGCGCGGCCAGGACGCGATCCTGCTCGGCGCCATCGGCGACCCGAGCGTGCCCTCGGGGGTCCTGGAGCGCGGCCTGCTGCTCAAGCTCCGCTTCGCCTTCGACCACCACGTCAACCTGCGCCCGGCCCGGCTCGCGCCGGGCGTGGTCTCGCCGCTGGGCGCGGACGCGGCGATCGACTTCGTGGTGGTCCGCGAGGGCACCGAAGGCCCGTACACCGGCAACGGCGGCACGCTGCGCACCGGCACCGAGCACGAGGTCGCCACCGAGGTCAGCGTCAACACCGCGTTCGGCATCGAGCGGGTGGTGCGCGACGCGTTCGCCCGGGCCCAGGCCCGCCCGCGCAAGAAGCTGACCCTGGTGCACAAGAACAACGTGCTCGTGTTCGCCGGCCGGCTGTGGACCCGGATCTTCGAGGCGGTCGCCGCCGAGTTCCCCGACGTCACCACCGACTACCTGCACGTGGACGCGGCGACCATCTTCATGGTCACCCAGCCCGAGCGGTTCGACGTGATCGTCACCGACAACCTGTTCGGCGACATCATCACCGACCTCGCCGCCGCCATCGCCGGCGGCATCGGCCTCGCGGCCAGCGGCAACATCAACCCCTCCCGCGAGTTCCCGTCCATGTTCGAGCCGGTGCACGGCTCCGCGCCGGACATCGCCGGCCAGGGCAAGGCCGACCCCACCGCCACCGTGCTCTCGGTCGCGATGCTCCTGGAGCACCTGGGCCTGACCGACCAGGCCCGCCGGGTCGAGGAGGCGGTCCACGCCGACCTCGCCGAGCGCGCCGGCCTGGGCACCCGCAGCACGTCGCAGATCGGCGACGCGCTCGCCGCCCGAGTAGCCGGCTGATTCGCCGGCACCATCACGTTCGTCGACCGGGACCGTCGACGCGTGCCCCCTGCCGGACCGGCGAATCGGTCGTTCGGCGGGTCAGGGGCCGCGCCTGTCGGGATCCCGGTCGACTGCGTTAACGTCTCACCGGGTGGAACGTGGGTGCGGTTCCCGGGAACACTTCCAGTACGTCCGGTACGGGAAGCCGGGTCCCAGCAGCACCCGGCCCCGCCATACTCCACGGTGAAGGACGAGAACCAGCCATGACGACTGCCGCCCCGCAGGAGCCCGCCCTCCAGGCTTCCCTGACGATCGACCTCAAGCCCACCGCACACCCGCTGAGCGACGCCGAGCGCGCCACGCGCCTGGAGAACCCGGGCTTCGGCCGCGTGTTCACCGAGCACATGGTCGGCATCAAGTGGAGTGCGGGACGCGGCTGGTACGACGCGCAGCTCACGCCCTACGCGTCACTCGACATCGACCCCGCGAACATGACGCTGCACTACGCGCAGTCGATCTTCGAGGGCCTCAAGGCCTACCGCCGCCCCGACGGCAGCGTGGCCACCTTCCGGCCGCACGCGAACGCCGCCCGCTTCCGCAACTCCGCCCGCCGGCTCGCCATGCCCGAGCTGCCGGAGGAACTGTTCGTGGCCGCGGTGGACGCGCTGATCCGCCAGGACATCGCGTGGGTGCCCAGCGCGCCCGAGGAGAGCCTGTACATCCGGCCCTTCATGTTCGCCACCGAGGTCGGCCTCGGCGTGCGCCCCGCGAACGAGTTCCTCTTCCTGGTCATCGCGTCGCCGGCCGGCCCCTACTTCGCGGGCGGCGTGCGGCCGGTCTCGGTGTGGCTTTCGCAGGAGTACGTGCGCGCCGTGCCCGGCGGCACCGGCGAGGCCAAGTGCGCCGGCAACTACGCCGCGTCGCTGGTGGCCCAGGCCCAGGCCATCGAGCAGGGCTGCGACCAGGTGGTCTGGCTGGACGCGGTGGAGCGTCGCTGGATCGAGGAGATGGGCGGCATGAACCTGTACTTCGTGTACGGGGAGGGCAAGGACGCGCGGATCGTGACGCCGCGACTGACCGGCTCGCTGCTGCCCGGCATCACCCGGGACTCGCTGCTGCAACTCGCCGCCGACCGCGGCTACGCCACCGAGGAAGCGCTGATCTCGGTCGACGACTGGCGCGAGGGCAACGCGAACGGCACGCTCACCGAGGTCTTCGCGTGCGGCACCGCCGCGGTGATCACCCCGGTCGGCTCGGTCAAGTCCAGCACCGGGAACTGGACCGTCGGCACCGGCGAGGCGGGCCCGATCACGATGGAACTGCGCAAGGCGCTGGTCGACATCCAGACCGGCCGCGCGGAGGACGCCCACGGCTGGACGCACGCGGTGTAAGCCGCGCTGTACGCCGCGCTTCGCGCGGTGGCGGCTGCGCCGCCGGCGGCCTCCGGCCGCTCTCCTCGCAGGCTCGTCGATCACCGGTCGACGATCGAGTCGTGGGCACGGATGAAACGCGCTACGCGCGAACAGGCGGCCCCGCCGCTCTCCTCGCAGGCTCGTCGATCACCGGTCGACGATCAAGTCGTGGGCGCTGACGCGCCGGGAGAGCGGCCGGGGTCCGCAGCGGCCCTCATCCTGCCTGTCGTCGCGGAGCCCGCCGCCGCGCGGCATTCCGCCCGAAACCGCAACCCGCCCGCTCGACGCAACGGGTGGAGCGGGTGGGCGAACACAAAACTCCGCGCCCCGACCATGGCCCACATAGTGAGACCCTCGCACCACGCGTAATCTCATGTGCGAGACTCGCGAGTATGCAGCAGTGGCTCATTATTAGCCGCAGCGTGCCGGCAACGGGTTGACCCCCTACAAGGGGTGCCATACCGCCCACCGCCCGCACGCAGACCTCTCGCGACCGCGAGGGGTCTTTTTGTTTGGCCGCACCACCCACGCGGCGAGCGAGCGCGCACGGGCCCGCCATTTCTTGATCGACGGGAGAACCGAGGCCGATGCACCCCACGACGACCGACCCGAGCGCCTTCCACGTCTTCGACACCACCCTCCGGGACGGTTCGCAGCGCGAGGGCATCAACCTGACGGTGTCCGACAAGCTCACCGTGGCTCGCCACCTGGACGACTTCGGCGTGGGCTTCATCGAGGGCGGGTGGCCAGGCGCGGTACCGCGCGACACCGAGTTCTTCCGCCGGGCCCGGGAGGAGCTCGATCTCGCGCACGCGGTCCTGGTCGCGTTCGGCTCGACCCGCAAGGCCGGTACCACCGCCGCCGCCGACCCGCAGGTCCAGGCCCTGCTCGACGCGCAGGCGCCGGTGGTGTGCCTGGTGGCCAAGTCGCACGACAAGCACGTCTCGCTCGCGCTGCGCACCACGCTGGACGAGAACCTGGAGATGGTCCGGGACACCGTCGCCCACCTGCGCGCCCAGGGCCGCCGGGTGTTCGTCGACTGCGAGCACTTCTTCGACGGCTACCGGGCCAATCCCGAGTACGCGCTGAGCGTGGTCGCCGCCGCGCACGACGCGGGCGCCGAGGTGGTCGTGCTGTGCGACACCAACGGCGGGATGTTGCCCAGCGGGGTCCGCGAGATCGTCGGTGCCGTGCACGCGGGCACCGGGGCACGCCTGGGCATCCACGCACAGGACGACACCGGTTGTGCCGTGGCCAACACGATCGCGGCCGTCGAGGGCGGCGCCACGCACGTCCAGTGCACCGCCAACGGCTACGGCGAACGCGTCGGCAACGCCAACCTGTTCCAGGTGGTCGGCAACCTTGAGCTCAAGCAGGACATGCGCGTGCTGCCCGAGGGCAAGCTGCGCGAGATGACCCGGATCTCGCACGCGATCGCCGAGGTGGTCAACCTGGCCCCCTCCACGCACCTGCCCTACGTGGGCGTGTCCGCGTTCGCGCACAAGGCCGGCCTGCACGCCTCGGCGATCAAGGTCGACCCCGACCTGTACCAGCACATCGACCCGGCGCTGGTCGGCAACGACATGCGGATGCTGATCTCGGACATGGCCGGACGCGCCTCGATCGAGCTCAAGGGCAAGGAACTGGGCTACGACCTCTCGAACGACAAGGATCTGGTCGGCCGGGTGGTCAACCAGGTCAAGGAGCGCGAGGCGGCCGGCTACACGTACGAGGCCGCGGACGCGTCCTTCGAACTGCTGCTGCGCGACGAGAGCCTGGGCCGTGCGCGCTTCTTCGCGCTGGAGTCGTGGCGCGCGATCAGCGAGCAGCGCGGCGACGGCGTGCCGGTGAACGAGGCCACCGTCAAGCTGCGGGCCAAGGGCGAGCGGATCGTGGCGACCGGCGAGGGCAACGGCCCGGTCAACGCGCTCGACCGCGCGCTGCGGCTGGCCCTGGAGCGGATCTACCCGCAGCTCGCGGCGTTCGAGCTGGTGGACTACAAGGTGCGTCTGTTGGAGGGCCGGCACGGCACCGACGCGATCACCCGCGTCCTGGTGGAGACCACCGACGGCAAGCAGGAGTGGAGCACCGTCGGGGTCGCGGAGAACGTGATCGCGGCGTCCTGGCAGGCCCTGGAGGACGCGTACACCTACGGTCTGCTCAAGGCGGGCCTGACCCCCGGTGCCCACGACACCGAGGGTTGCGACCGTACCTAGAACCAGAGGTGATGAACCGTCAGGGGCGGCCGGGGCGGAACGATCGCCATCCGTCGCCCCACGGTTCGTCCCAGCCCGCCGGCAGCGGCGACAGCGACCCCGGCGGTGGCGACGGCATCGCGGGCGGGACCGGCGGGACCGGTGGGGCGGGCTTCGCGGCCCGCGGTTGGAGCGGGGCCGGCGCGGGGGCGGGCGGGCGGACGGGCGACGAGGCCAGCGGACTCGCCGCGGTCATCGGATTGGGCGGCAGCAGCGGTTCGCTCTCTTCGAGACGTGCCAACTCGCGTCCGACGGCGAATCGTTCCAGCCGCCCTCGGACCTCTTCCGGTTCCCGCGACACGGACAGCTCGCGATCGAGGCCGAACTCCTCGGCCGCCGCACCCGGCAGCAGGTTCGCCTGCGGGGGCCTTCGCGGCAGCCCCGACTCGGTCGTTCCGTCGACCATCGGAAGGCGGGCCGCTTGCGCCGCGCGCCTGCTGTTGTCGTCCACCGAACCCACCTCGGTTCGTTGTTGGGCCTGCGCCTCAAAACGTTCTGATATCAATTGGGCAACAGATGACTATGGGAGGACCTTAGCAATGTGCGGGTCGAGGCGGGGACTCGGCCGGGCATGTCGCGGAGTCCTGTCACACGTTTGTCGAATTTCTCGAACGCCCGGGCCCGAACACCCTTGGGAATCCCGCCACATGGGGTTCGCGACCACAACACCTCAGGCGAACCCCGCAATGGGATTCGCCTGAGGTGAGGTGGTGCGCAATACGAAAAAACAGGTTCGAGCAGTTACCGAAGACCGGCGTGGATGGACCCGAAGGTCAGCGCAGGCGAGCCATCAGTGCGTGCTCCACCAGCGTGATCAGGGTCGACTTGGCCGATTCGCGGCGCCGTGCGTCACAGCTCACGATCGGTGTGTCGGGCCCTATCTGCAATGCCTCGCGGACATCCTCCGCGTGGTGGGTCTGCAATCCGTCGAAGCAGTTCAACGCCACGATGAACGGCAGTCCGCTGTTCTCGAAGTAGTCGATCGCGGGGAAGCAATCGGCGAGTCGGCGGGTGTCCACGAGAACCACGGCGCCGATGGCACCGCGGACCAAGTCGTCCCACATGAACCAGAATCGGTGCTGACCCGGCGTACCGAAGAGGTACAGGATCAGATCCTCGTCCAGCGTGATACGACCGAAGTCCATCGCGACCGTCGTCGTCTGCTTGTCCGGCGTCGCCGACAGGTCGTCGACACCGGCGCTCGCGGACGTCATGACCGCTTCGGTACGCAGCGGAGCGATCTCCGAGACGGCACCGACGAGCGTGGTCTTGCCCACGCCGAATCCGCCGGCGACGACGATCTTCGCCGACGTGGTGGAGGACCTGGCGGGGACCGGGCCCGGGCTAGAGCTTGCGAAGTCCACTGAGCACCCTTTCGAGCAGCGTGACGTCCGGCTGCCCCTGGTCGTTCCCGGGCTGGTGGATGACCACCAGCCCGGCTTCGGCGAGGTCCGCGACGAGTACGCGGGCGACGCCGAGCGGGATGGTGAGCAGAGCCGAGATCTCGGCTACCGACTTGACCTCCCGACACAGCGCACAGATGCGCTGGTGCTCGGGCAACAGGCCGGGTGGGTTGGCCACCTGAGGTGTCGTGGTGACCAGGGCCTCCAGCGCGAGCTGATAGCGAGGCCGGGTGCGACCACCGGTCATGGCGTACGGGCGGACCAGGGTCTCGTGAAACTCCTGGTCCCCGTGATCGGACATATCCGGAGGTGTCATCGCGGCAGTGCACCTTGGAGTTCGGCGCGCAAGGCCGGCGTGAGCACGGCACCCGCGCGGTCGACGAGCAGGGCCATCTCGTAGCCGATCAGGCCGATGTCGCACTCCGGCGACGCCAGCACGGCCAACGACGAGCCGTCCGAAATCGACATGATAAAGAGGAAACCCCGTTCCATTTCCACGACCGTCTGGGTCACGTGCCCGCCCTCGAAGATACGGGACGCACCCTGGGTCAGGCTGGTCAAACCCGATGCGACGGCGGCGAGCTGGTCGGCCCGGTCGCGAGGGAAGCCCTCGGACAGGGCGAGCAGCAGGCCGTCCGCGGAGACCACGACCGTGTGCGACACCCCAGGGGTGTTGTCCACGAAGTTCGTGATCAGCCAGTTCAGGTTCTGCGCGGCCTGGCTCAACGACTTCTCAGTCATGCCTGCTCCTGGTTGTTCTCGTCACGAGGCCGAGGGGCGGATCCCCCGGACCCGGCGGTGCGACCCTGCTGGATGCCCCGGCGGAAGTTGGTCAGACGCCCGCGAACCTCGTCGGGCGACCGGGACAGGCCCGGAGCGCCCGGCGCGGCCTGCCGGCCCGGCTGCTCCTGACGGGTGCCGGGAGCGGCAGGACCCGCACCCGGGTGACCCGACGCCTGGGCGCCGCCGGACTGCTCGACGCCGCCCGGCACCAGGTTGGCGCGGGGCACGCGGCGGGGCAGACCCGCTCCGGTGGTGCCACCCGAGGACGGCTCGCGAGCGGCCTCCGCCGCGCGCCAACCGTCGTCACCGGCGGAGTACCAGCCGGACTGCTGACCCTGGGGGCCGACGGCGGGTGCGACCGCGGGGGACTGCTCGACGATCTCGTCCGGTTCCGTCGGTGTCCCGAACATGTCGGTGACGGGCTGCGGACGCCCGGCACCGAAGGTCGGGACCTGCTCGACCGGTGCCGGTGTCTGCGGCGGGTTGGTCGCCATCGGCACCCGGCGGTCGAGACCGCCGAGCGGACCGGCCTCCGGCTCCGCCTGCTCGCGCGCCGGCGTGGCCTGCTCCCCGCCTCGCGGCGTGGAACGGACCTGTGCGGCACGCATCCGACCGCCGCGGTTGCCCTGCCGGTGGAACCAGTCGGACTCGAGCGTGTCGAAGATCGGCAGCCTACCGTCATCGCCGGTGCTCGGCGGCGCGCTCATGTCCAACTCGGAAGGAGCGGGCAGTTCGGCGCTCTCCGAGCCACCGACCGGCGCGAAGGGCGAGCCCTGCGAACGACCCGGTCCGGCGGGCGCGAACGGCGAGACCGCCGGTCGCACGTCACCCTGCGGGCCGCGGGCCTGCTCGGCCCGGGTGTGCTCGTCCTGCTCCTGCCGGGCGGGCTCGGGACGAGCCTGCGGCAGACCGCGCAGTACCGGCAACGCGTCGCCGGCCGAGGTCCGGCCGTCCGCGGGGCCCTGGCCGTGCTGCGGCAGGTCCTCGCGACGGGTCAGTTCCTCGCGGCGCGGCGCGTCGTAGGCCGACGGCACGTCGGCCGGCGGTGCGACGGGCTCGACCGGCAGCGGGGCCACCGGGGCGAGTTCGTCGTACTCGGTGCCCCACGGAGCCGGCGCCCGCTCCTGCGACCGCGGCGCGAGCTCCGCACCCGGGCCGCCGAACGGCTGCGCGGGCTGCTCGTAACCGCCCCGGTCGAACTCCGCCGCGGGCTGCGACTCGTCCGCGTAGGGCGTACCGAACGCGAACTGCGAGGTGTCACCGGCGCGTCCGGAGTCGGCCGGCGACTGCGGAGCGGCCGGGAAGGACCCGGTGTCCTGCCCGTATCGCGCCTGCTGCGACTCGACCTCGCGGCCGTCCTCGCCGGTGCCGAACATCGGCGCCGAGGGCGCGGCCGGGAAGGCCCCGGTGCGCGGGTCGTCCGGTCGCGGCTGGTGCTGCGGCGGCTGCGGCAGCACCGGTGCGAACGGGTTGTCCCGACCGGGCGTGGCGGGCGGCGGCGAACTCGGCGCGCGGTGCGCGCCGGTGCTGGTGACGCCCGGCTCGCTCGCGAACGGGTTCACGGTGCCCGGGTACGGCGTGTCCGTCCCGGCCGAACCGTCCTGGAAGGACGGGGCCGCGAAGGACTGCGTGCTGCCGTACGAGGGCTCCTGCTGGACCGGCGGCTGCGCGGGCCGGTTGCTCGGGATCTGCGTCGGCTGCGGGGCCTGGTTGACCGGCTGGGCCGGTGCGTCGGCACCGCGCTGCGGCAGTTCGCGCCGCCGGTTGCGCTCCTCGGCGCGGCTGCCCACCCGGGGCCCCGGAAGGGCCTGGGCGACCGGCGCGGCCGAGGGCAATTCCTCGGACCAACCGGACACGGCCGCGGCGGTCTTGTCGCCGCCCTTGCTCCACCCGTCGCCGCCACCGGGGCGATCGCCCTGGATGAGCTCGATCGGGAGCATGACCAGCGCGGTGGTACCGCCACCCTCGCCCGGCCGGAGCTGGACGCGGATGCCGTGCCGGGTGGCCAGTCGGCCGACCACGAACAGACCCATGCGGCGCGAGATGGACACGTCCACCACCGGCGGGCGGGCCAGTCGCTGGTTGGCGTCGGCGAGGTCGTCGCCGGTCAGGCCGATGCCGTTGTCGTGGATCTCGATGAGCGCGCGGCCGTCCGGGAGGATGTGGCCGGTCACGCGCACCTTGGTGTGCGGGCTGGAGAACGTGGTCGAGTTCTCCAGCAACTCGGCGAGCAGGTGCACGAGGTCGTTGACCGCGCGGCCGGCGATGTCGGTGGTGGGCAGTGCGCCCAACTCGACCCGCTCGTACTGCTCCACCTCGGAGGCCGCCGCGCGCAGCACGTCGACCAGCGGAACCGGTCGGGTCCAGCGACGGCCGGGCTCCTCACCCGCGAGCACCAGGAGGTTCTCACCGTTGCGGCGCATACGCGTCGCGAGGTGGTCGAGCTTGAACAGGTTGGCGAGCTGGTCCGGGTCCGCCTCGCGGTTCTCCAGGTCGGAGATGAGCGCGAGCTGACGCTGGATCAGGCTCTGGCTGCGACGCGAGAGGTTGACGAACATCGCGTTGACGTTGCCACGCAGCAGGGCCTGTTCGGCGGCCAGTCGCACGGCCTCGGCGTGCACCGCGTCGAACGCGCGGGCCACCTGGCCGATCTCGTCCCTGGACAACACGCCGATCGGCTCGATGGCCAGATCCACGTCGCCGGGATCGGACTCGGAGAGCCGACGCACCGTCTCGGGCAGTCGCTCCTCGGCGACCTCGAGCGCGGAGCGCCGCAGCGTGTTGAGCGAACGCACCAGCGACCGCGCCACGATCACACCGAGCAGGATGGTGATCAACAGCGCGCCGACGACCAGGATCGTGTTGAGCAGGGCGTCGGTGCGGGCCTCGTCGCGCAGGTCCTTCGCGGTGGCGGTCAGCTTGAGCCCGAGTTGGGCCTCGACCTGGCCGAGCGCGCTGATCTTGTCGGTGGACAGCGTCCACCACTCCTGCGTGGTGAAGTCGTTCGCGTTCTCGAGCCGGGCCAAACCGTTGGGCTTGTTGGAGGACGACAGCGCGGCGTTGACCATGCTCTTGAAGAGCTGGAAGCGCTCCTCGACGGCGGTGATCTTGTCCCGACTGACGTTGGCCTTGTAGACGGCGTTCCAGTCGGAGGGCGCGACGCTGGTGAATCCGCGGATCGCGTTCTGCTCGGCCTCGTTCAGGCGCGCGAGCGTCTCGCTCGCCTCCAGCGGGATCTCGTTCGGCTTGAGGCCGTACGCGATCACCGCGGCACGCTGCGAGGACGCGTACGCCTTCGATTCACCGAACGATCCGAGCGCGCGGGCGCCCTGGATCAGATCGGCGTCACGGGTGACTTCGGGCGCCTCCTGGTTGATCTGCAACAACTGCAGGATCATCTTGTTGTAGGCGTCGACCGTGCTGCGGGTGCTCGTGCGGAAGGCGTCCTGACGGGTTCGGTTCAACTCCGTCAGCGAGTGGCCGATGTCCTTGAGTGTGGCGCCGAGCACCGGCATCGAATCGGTGTTCATCTTCGCGACGGTCGCGTTGTAGACGGTGACCTGGTCGTCGGTGGTCTTCTTGGCCTTGTTCACCTCGGCCGTCAGATCCGCCGACGGAGCCACGCTCGCCTGCGCGAGCAGGTCGCGTTCCTGCTCCAGCCACGCGGCCAGCGTCGACGCCTGGTCGATGATGGCCGCGGCCTTCTGCACCGTGTCCATCTCGCGCGTCTTGTCGATCGACGACTGGATACGCAGGCCGCCGAGCAACGCGGCGACCACGACCGGGAGCAGGAGCAGCGCGGTGATCCGGGTACGGATGCGCCAGTTCCTGATCGAGAACAGCAACTTGAGCCGGGACGGTGCCGTCCCGGCGGGCCGGGCTGCCCCGGCGCCGGCTATGGAGTCCCCGACGGAGTCGGCGGGCTCGTTGGCGTCCTGGGGTCCGCTGGCTTGCTGCGGGGCTCGCACCTCCGGCGTGGAGGGACCGGCCGTGGCCGGGGCCCCTGCGGAGTCGTGCTGCTTCTTCCGACGTCCCTGCACTAGCGTCGCAACCTCTTGTGACCAGTCGTTAGACCCGCCGGTAAGGCGAGGCTCGTGTGCGTTAATCCCTGGATTCGCGTCTTCCCAGGGCACCTCGGCCGCGTTCGCGCGGTGAGGTGAAGGAACTCCGCTTGATGGGAACCACCCCCGTGGTCGCAGGCATTTCAGCACAGCCACGGGGCCGCAACAAGATAGCGGGGTCCGGACAAATGTCCATTGCACCCGGTGTCGGCGATTAAGCCGTTTCGCCAGGAAAACAACCGGTATTAAGGGGTAATCAGGGGCAAAACACCACACGTTTGCTGATGTTCCGGGGAGGTGAAAATCACATATTGACGTCCGGGTTCGAACACCTGGTGTAAACCGTGATGCGCAGTCGGTGATCGAGGCCGTCGGGTCACCCGTGACCACCCCTGACGTAACCACGGGTAATCTCGAAGAACAAGGCTGCACCCTGCACGCATTTGCGGACACGCACGTGTAACCGCGTACGGACTAGGAAGAGCGAGAACCGGGAACCGTGGACAACATCAGCACGCACCGCCCCAGCACGGCCAACCCCCGGCGCACCCAGTTGGACGTGGTGCTGCCCCACCAGCGGGTGGCCGAGGCAGGCGTCGAGCAGTCGGTCATCGCCGAGGTGCGGACCGCGAACCCCAGGCGCACCAACCTGATGGACACCCCGGCCTGACCCCGTCGGACCGCACGCCGAGGCGGCCCGGGCCCGCGTAGCCTTGGGCACGTCTCGTTCGTGACTCTCCGGCAAGGGTGACCCATCTTGCGCATCGCCAGGTTCTCCACCGACGACTCCGTCTCCTTCGGGGTGGTGACCGGCGACGCCGACCAACCCGAGTCGCTGGTGGTGCACGCCCTCGCCGGCCACCCGTTCGGCGAACTGCGACCCACCGGTGCGCAACACGCGCTGTCCTCGGTCCGCCTGCTCGCGCCCGTACTGCCGAGCAAGGTCGTCGCGATCGGCCGGAACTACGCCGCGCACGCCGCCGAGATGGGCTCCGCCGTGCCCGAGGCGCCGATCACCTTCCTCAAGCCGTCCACGTCGGTGATCGGGCACGGCGACGGGATCGCCTACCCGCAGATCTCCGACGATGTGCACCACGAGGCCGAACTGGCCGTGGTGATCGGTCGGATGTGCCGGGACGTGCCGGCCGAGCGGGTGGCCGAGGTGATCTTCGGCTTCACCTGCGCCAACGACGTGACCGCGCGCGACCTGCAACGGGCCGAGGGCCAGTGGGGTCGGGCCAAGGGCATGGACACCTTCTGCCCGCTGGGCCCGTGGGTGGAGACCGACATCACCCTCGACCAGGTCTCCGAAGGCGAGGGCCTGACCGTGGCGTGCACCGTCAACGGCGAGGTGCGTCAGGCCGGCGGCACCGGGCAGATGATCCGTACCGTCACCGAGTTGATCGTGCACGTGACCCAGGCGATGACGCTGCTGCCCGGCGACGTGTTGCTCACCGGCACGCCGGCGGGGGTCGGTCCGCTGCACGTGGGCGACCGGGTCTCGGTCACCGTGGGTGGCGTCGGCACCCTCACGAACACGGTGATCAAACGCGGATGACTCGTCGCGCGCGGCCGATCACGGGCGGGACACCCGGACTTGTGGTGGTTCGAACGAGGGTCCGGTAACCCGTTTTGGTCACGCGCGCCTCATCGGGTAAAGTTCTTCTCGTGCCGCCCCGCAAGGGAGCGGCACGGAGCGAAGTCCTCGCAAAAGCCCCCGGGTAACGCGAAGGACGGAGCATTGGGGTATGGGGTAATTGGCAGCCCGACGGTTTCTGGTTCCGTTAGTCTAGGTTCGAGTCCTGGTACCCCAGCTGCATCGTCCGTCTTCGGGCGATGTCGCTGGAAGAAGTTCATGATTGATGATCTGGCCCCGTTGTGTAGTGGCCTAGCACGTCGCCCTCTCAAGGCGGTAGCGCGGGTTCGAATCCCGTCGGGGCTACCAGATCAGCCGTTCGCGGCTTCCACGGCACCGAGCAACACCAGTGGTACGAGGCCCCGTTGTGTAGTGGCCTAGCACGCCGCCCTCTCAAGGCGGTAGCGCGGGTTCGAATCCCGTCGGGGCTACCTCGAAGAAGAAGACCTCTCGCAATCGCGGGAGGTCTTCTTCGTTGTGCGGCTTCGTCGTTGGTGCGGCTTCGCGCTTCGGGGCGCCGTTCGCCGGGGGCGGCCGGCTCCGCTTCGAGGCGCGACATGGGGCGTGATTCCCCGGACGCCCGTCGGCGCCCGGGGAGCGGGGCGGTCAGACCTCCACCTGTGCCCGACGCAGCGCGTCGGACAACTTGGCGGCGGCCTCCATGACGGCCTGCGCGTGCAGGCGGCCCGGATGCCGGGTCAGCCGCTCGATCGGGCCGGAGACGGACACGGCGGCCACCACGCGGTTGCTCGGGCCGCGCACGGCGGCGGAGACGGACGCGACGCCGGGTTCACGTTCGCCGATGCTCTGCGCCCAACCGCGGCGCCGCACGCCGGAGAGTGTGGTCGCGGTGAACCGCGCACCCTGCAGGCCGCGGTGCAGCCGCTCGGGCTCCTCCCACGCGAGCAGGCACTGCGCGGCCGACCCGGCCTTCATCGGCAGCGTGCTGCCCACCGGGACGGTGTCGCGCAGGCCGGAGAGCCGCTCGGCCGCGGCCACGCACACGCGCATGTCGCCCTGGCGTCGGTAGAGCTGCGCGCTCTCGCCGGTGATGTCGCGCATGTGCGCGAGCACCGGGTGCGCGGCGGCCAGCAGGCGGTCCTCGCCGGCCGCGGCGGCCAGCTCGGCCAGCCGCGGGCCGAGCACGAAGCGCCCCTGCATGTCGCGCGCGACCAGACGGTGGTGTTCCAGGGCCACCGCGAGTCGATGTGCGGTGGGCCGGGCAAGACCGGTTATGGCGACGAGTCCCGCGAGCGTGGCAGGACCGGCTTCGAGCGCGGCCAGCACGACAGCGGCCTTGTCGAGAACGCCGACTCCGCTAGAATTGTCCATGCCTTGATATTGCCGTCTCGGATTACGAGACGCAAGTCCGCGACCGAGGCCGGTGCCGGCACAGTGGCGCAACGCGCCGAACCCGAGCACCGGGGCAACAGCCGGGAGCCGTCGGGACGCGGGCACGCGTCAGGGCGTCGACCGCGGATACGGAATCAGCCGCACCCGCGCGACAGAAGACACACAGCGCCGGCAATGGCGCCGGCCGGAGGGACAGCGATGGGACGGACACTCGCGGAGAAGGTCTGGGACGCACACGTGGTGCGCCGCGCGGAGGGCGAGCCGGACCTGCTCTACATCGACCTGCACCTGCTGCACGAGGTGACCAGTCCGCAGGCGTTCGACGGTCTGCGCCAGGCCGGTCGGCCGGTCCGGCGCACCGATCTGACGATCGCGACCGAGGACCACAACACGCCGACGCTCGACGTCGACAAACCCATCGCGGACCCGGTCTCGCGCGCCCAGATCGAGACGCTGCGCAAGAACGCCGCCGAGTTCGGGGTGCGGATCCACTCGCTGGGCGACGTCGAACAGGGCATCGTGCACGTGGTCGGCCCGCAGCTCGGTCTGACCCAGCCGGGCATGACCGTGGTCTGCGGCGACAGCCACACCGCCACCCACGGCGCCTTCGGCGCACTGGCGTTCGGCATCGGCACCAGCCAGGTCGAGCACGTGCTGGCGACCCAGACGCTGCCGATGGCGCCGTTCAAGACGATGGCGGTCACCGTCGAGGGCGACCTGCCCGAGGGGGTCGGCGCCAAGGACCTGATCCTCGCGGTGATCGCGCGGATCGGCACCGGCGGCGGTCAGGGCTACGTCATCGAGTACCGCGGTCAGGCGATCCGGAACCTCTCGATGGAGGGCCGGATGACCGTGTGCAACATGTCGATCGAGGCCGGCGCCCGGGCCGGGATGATCGCCCCGGACGAGACCACGTTCGAGTATCTGAACGGTCGCCCGCACGCGCCGCAGGGTGCCGACTGGGACACCGCGCTGGCGTATTGGAAGAGCCTGGCGACCGAGGCGGACGCGGTGTTCGACAAGGAGGTCGTCATCGACGCGGCCGAACTGTCGCCGTTCGTCACGTGGGGGACCAACCCCGGTCAGGGTGCGCCGCTGGCCGACTCGGTGCCGGACCCGGTTGCGATCGAGGACCCGGTCGAGCGCGCGGCGGCCGAAAAGGCCATCGCGTACATGGGCCTGACGGCGGGCCAGAAACTGCGTGAGATCGCGGTGGACACGGTCTTCGTCGGCTCGTGCACCAACGGTCGGATCGAGGACCTGCGCGAGGTGGCCGGCATCATCAAGGGCCGCAAGGTCGCCGACGGCGTGCGGATGCTGGTCGTTCCCGGTTCGGTGCGGGTCTCGCTCCAGGCCGTGTCCGAGGGCCTGGACAAGGTGTTCACCGAGTTCGGCGCCGAGTGGCGCTACGCGGGCTGCTCGATGTGCCTGGGCATGAACCCCGACCAACTCGCCCCCGGCGAGCGCAGCGCGTCCACGTCCAACCGCAACTTCGAGGGGCGGCAGGGCAAGGGCGGCCGCACCCACCTGGTCTCGCCGCAGGTCGCGGCCGCGACCGCGGTGCTGGGCCACCTGGCCGCACCCGCCGACCTGAACACCGCAGGAGTCTGAGCGATGGAAGCCTTCACCACCCACACCGGAACGGCCGTCCCGCTGCGCGAGAGCAACGTGGACACCGACCAGATCATCCCCGCGCACTGGCTCAAGAAGGTCACCCGCGACGGCTTCGAGGACGGACTGTTCGAAGCCTGGCGCAAGAACCCGGAGTTCGTGCTGAACCGGCCGGAGCGGGCCGGCGCCACGGTCCTGGTGGCCGGTCCCGACTTCGGCACCGGGTCCTCGCGTGAGCACGCGGTGTGGGCCCTGCAGAACTACGGGTTCCGCGCCGTCATCTCGGCCCGCTTCGCGGACATCTTCCGCGGCAACTCGCAAAAGGGCGGTTTGTTGACCGTCGTGCTGCCGCAGGAGACGGTCGAACGCCTGTGGGCGTTGACCGAGGCCGATCCCACCGCCGAGATCACCGTTGATCTGGTGGGCCGTCAGGTCCGCGCGGGCGAGCTCGTCGCGGACTTCGAGATCGACGACTACACGCGCTGGCGGCTGCTGGAAGGGCTGGACGACATCGGTCTGACCCTGCGTCACGAGGAGGACATCACCTCGTTCGAGGCGGACCGGCCGAGTTGGCTGCCGCGCACCCAACCGGTGGGCTGATTACGAACTACCTTGCAGTGCAAGGGAATTCGCGAGGATTGAACGGCGGGACGCGATCGCGTCCCGCCGTTCGCATGTTCGGCGTTCGCCCCAATGGGCGCCCCGTTGTGCCCATAGCCGGATGAGCTGTCACAATTGCGGTGTGGAGCACCAAGGCCGACACGTGAACGAGTTCGAAGAAGTGGAACTCTTCGCCGAACTGGCCACCCGGTTGAAGGTCGCCCACGCCCGGGTGCGTAGGCTCCGACTACCGAACGAGGCTAAAGTGGCGCTAATACGCCGCTTGTTGGTCATCACCGACGCGGCAAAGCATGATTTGGCGGACGCCTCGCGGCGACTGACCAAGCTCATGGACGAGTTGGACGCGGGGCCCGCGAGTTCGCGGGACACCGCCGAAGCCTGAATCCGTTGCGACACAAGGGTGATTCGCCCGTTCGGTAATTGCTTCGGCACTTTTGGATGCTTAGCGTGCCCAATGCCGGCTGAACTGTCCCGGCATCGGTTTCCGAAGGGGAAGACGTGAACAAGGCGCAGCTCGTCGAGGCGGTCGCTGACCGACTGGGTGGCCGCAAGGCCGCCGCAGAGGCAGTCGATGCCGTCCTCGACACCATCGTTCGTGCGGTCACGGGAGGAGACCGGGTGTCCATCACGGGCTTCGGCTCGTTCGAGAAGGTGGACCGTCCGGCTCGATACGCCCGCAACCCGCAGACCGGTGAGCGGGTGCGCGTCAAGAAGACCTCGGTGCCGCGCTTCCGCGCGGGCCAGGGCTTCAAGGACTACACCAGCGGGACGAAGAAGCTCCCCAAGCCCAACGTGAAGAGCGCGGCCGCCAAGAGCAGCCCGACTCCGCGCGTGATCGCGACGGACGCCACGGCGCCCGCCGCGAAGGCGACGACCCGCAAGGCCACCACGGCGAAGAAGGCGCCGGCGAAGCCGGCCACCACGCGCGCTGCGGCGGTCAAGACCCCGGCCGCGACCACCCGCAAGACCGCGGCCACCGCCAAGACGACGGCGGTCGCCAAGCCCGCCGCCAAGAAGGCGACCAAGGCGCCCGCGACCAAGGCCGCGACTAAGCCGGCCGCGGCGAAGAAGGTCACGGCCAAGGCCGCGACCGGCACCGCCAAGGCCACCACCACCAAGGCCGTCAAGAGCACTCCGGCCGCAGCCGCGGCCAAGGCTCCGGCGACCAAGGCGAAGGCGACCAAGGCCGCGCCGAAGGCCGCGACCGCCAAGCCGGCCGCGGCCAAGCCCGCCGCCGCCGCGAAGGCGCCAGCGACCAAGAAGCCCGCTACCAAGCGCGCGGCCAAGAAGGCCTGACGCGGCGGACATCGGCGGCCGGCCGACGGCCGACGAGGACGACGGGCCGGAATCCCACTCGGGGTTCCGGCCCGTCGCCGTGCGTGCCGGCGTCCGGCGCGAGGGTCAGCGCAGCGGATCCGGCAACGTGTACAGCGTCACCAGCACAACCCGATCACCCGTGGCGTCCATGGTCATCCGCACCCGCTGACCGGGGCGCAGGAACCGCATTCCGCCGGCGTCGAACGCCGCCGCGTCGAAGGGCACGGGAGAGCCGTCGTCGAGCAGCACGACGCCCTCTCGCGAGTCGGTCTCGAAGGTGTACACGGTCCCCTGCATGACCCCATTCTCGCCTGTCCGTCACCCGTCACCCACCGCCGCCGCGACCGCACGCACCGCCGTCGATCCGACGCGGCGTCAGGAGGCGGCCGCACGCGGCAGAAACGGCACGGACGGGAGCAGCGCGGCGGTGGCCTCGCCGACGCCCAGCGTGATCGCGGTCCGCAGATCCTCGCCGGTGTCCACGTCCCGACGCACCGAATCCACGTCGTAGGGCGTGAGTTCGACCGCGCCCGAGGCCAGGTGCCGGGCCCGGGAGGGGCCGCCGAAGCCGGGCGCGAGCGGGACGCCGGCCGCGGCCGTGAGCAACGTGGTGCCCACACCCGCCGCGTCCGCCAGGAACGCCCGCGGCGCGCGCGTCGCGGCGGCCAGCACCCGATCCAACTCCCGGGTTCGCAACGCCGGAAGATCGGCGGACAGCGCGGCCACCCCGGTCCGTGGCCGGCGCTCGCCGGCCACCCGCGCCCCGTGCGCGAGCGCGGCGTTCAGGCCGCCGCCGACGTCGGCGACCACGTCCGCGCCCAGCGCGCGGATCGCCGCCGCGACCCGCGCGTCGTCGGTGACCACGAGCACGCCGTGCACGCGAGCGCAGGCCAGGGCCGCCCGAACGGTGTCCAGGGCGAAGGCGAGGGCGAGTTCGGGGCGATGGCCGGGACCGATCGTGCCGGCGAGGCGGCTCTTGGCGATCGACAGCGGTTTCACCGGCACCACGAGCCGCCACGAGCGCGTGCCGGAGGAGGCGGGACGCCCGTCGGCGGCGGGCCGGCGCCGGGCGGTGGAATCCGTCGCGGGGGACATCGGCAAGATCCTCGCATCCGTACCGTAAGCCCATATCCTCGTCGGTCGACGAGGACGTTTCTCGACAATGCGGAAGGCCCGGGGGAAACTGTGGGGTCCGCCGTACTGAATCGATGTTCCGCCAGAATCGATGTTCCGTGCTTCTCGCGGGGAACGTCGATGGTGTGAGGAGCGACACGGCGGCGGAAACATCGGGGCGGGACTTTCGCGTCGACACGCACGGATCTGAAACACATGAACGGGAGGAACGCCGGTGGCCCGCCGAAGGATCGGTTTCTGGTACCGCCTGGCGGTCGTGGTGATCAAGCCCCTGCTGTTGTTGTTCACGAAACGTGACTGGCGGGGCACCGAGAACATCCCGACGTCGGGCGGGTTCGTCACGGCGGTGAACCACATCTCCTATGTCGACCCGCTGACCTACGCGCACTATCAGTACGACAGCGGCCGAGTGCCGCGTTTCCTGGCCAAATCCGGCCTGTTCAAGATCCCGTTCGTCGGTCGGGTGCTGGCCGGCGCCGGCCAGATCCCGGTGTACCGGGACTCCGCCGACGCCGCGCTCGCGTTCCGCGCGGCCGTGGAGGCGGTCGAGAAGGGCGAGTGCGTCGCGGTCTACCCGGAGGGCACGATCACCCGGGACAAGGCACTGTGGCCGATGCCGGGCAAGACCGGCGCGGCGCGGATCGCGCTGACCACCGGCGCCCCGGTGATCCCGGTGGCCCAGTGGGGCGCGCACGAGTTGTTGCCGCCGTACGGCAAGCGACCGCGTCTGCTGCCGCGCAAGACGATGCACGTGCTGGCCGGGCCGCCGGTGGACCTGGACGAGTTCCGTGGGCGTGAGCTGACCGCGGACGTGTTGCGTGGAGCGACCGACCGGATCATGGAGGCGGTGACCGAACTGCTCGCCAAGCTCCGCGAGGAGCCCGCTCCGCCGAACGCCGGCGTCCGCAAGGCGTCCGGCCGCAAGGGCGAGGACGAGGGCGAGGCACAGGCCGGGATCGAGCCGAGTCGCGAGGTTCCGGGCGGCACCGACCCGATCGGGTCCACCGCGCCGGAGCCGGCGCCCGCCGAGCCGCCGCGCACCGCGGCCGCCAGGGTCGAGGTCGGCAAGGTCGAGGTGCCCAGGGTCGAGGTCCCGACCGGGGCCGAGGCGGCGAAGACCGAGACCGACCGGCCCGCGGGCGAGCGCACCGGCACCGAGCACACCGAGGATGGCCGCGCATGACGCGCTGCGCGGTATTCGGCATGGGTTCCTGGGGGACCGCCTTCTCGATCGTGCTCGCCGAGGCGGGCTGCGACGTGGTGATGTGGGGTCGGCGCCCGGAAATGGCCGACGCGATCAACGCGCGGCACGAGAACGACGAGTATCTGCCCGGGATCGCGCTGCCGACCGGGATCCAGGCCACCACCGACCCGGCGAAGGCGGCCGAGGGCGCGGAGTTCGTGGTCTTCTCGGTGCCCTCCCAGACGCTGCGCGGCAACCTCACCGCGTGGGCGCCGCTGCTGCCCGACGACGCGATCCTGGTCAGCTTGATGAAGGGCGTCGAGTTGGGCACCGCGAACCGGATGAGCGAGGTGATCCGCGAGGTCACCGGCGTGTCCGAGGGCCGGATCGCGGTGGTCAGCGGGCCCAACCTGGCGATGGAGATCGCCCAGCGCCAGCCCGCCGCGAGCGTGGTGGCGTGTACCGACGAAGAGGTTGCCAGGCGGCTCCAGGAGGCCAGCCACACGCCCTACTTCCGCCCGTACACGAACACCGACGTGGTCGGCTGCGAACTCGGCGGCGCGGTCAAGAACGTGATCGCGCTCGCCGTGGGGATGGCGGACGGCATGGGCATGGGCGACAACACCAAGGCGACGCTGATCACCCGGGGACTGGCCGAGACGGCCCGGCTGGGTGCCGCGATGGGCGCCGACGCGCACACCTTCGCGGGCCTGGCGGGCCTCGGCGACCTGGTGGCCACCTGCACGTCACCGCTGTCGCGCAACCGCACCTTCGGCGAGAAGATCGGCCGGGGCACGCCGATCGAGGAGGCGGTGCGGGACAGCCGGCAGATCGCCGAGGGCTTCAAGTCCTGCGAGTCGGTGCAGACGCTCGCACGCCGGTACGGCGTCGAGATGCCGATCACCGACGTGGTGGTCTCGATCATGCACGGCGGCAAGCCCCCGTCGGTCGGCATGGCCCTGCTCTCGCGCTCCGCCAAGCCCGAACGCTACGAGTCGTAGCCCACCATCGCCTGTCGTGACGAACGTCGCCGGCCGGACCCGCGCTCTCCGGCCGGCCGGCGACGAGACGCGGCGGCGACGCGACACCGGCGACGCCACACCGGCAACACGACACGGGCAACACGACCCGGGCGACGTGACCCGGGCCGGTGATCCGCGGGCGACGCGACCAGGGCGGGGACGATGCGCGGCGGGGGCACGCCGGCGGCGCAACGCCGGGCGCCCGGCGGGCAATACCCCGTCCGAACGGCAAGCGGGATAGGGTCGTCCGACCATGAACGACGTTTCCGCCACCCCGCACCCCTCCTCGCGCCCCCGCGTCGCGGTCGTCTTCGGCGGCCGCAGCTCCGAACACGCGATCTCCTGCGTCACCGCCGGCAGCGTGCTGGCCGCGATCGACCGCTCCAAGTACGACGTGCTGCCGATCGGCATCGGCACCGACGGGCGCTGGCTGCTCGTCGACGACGACCCGGAACGGCTGGCGATCCGCGGCGACAGGTTGCCCTCGGTGGCCGACGTCGCGGAGTCCACCGCCGCCGTCGTACTCGCGGCCGACCCCACGGCACGCGAGATCACCGTGCTCGAACCCGGCGCGCTGCCCAAGCTGCTCGGCGAGGTCGACGTTATCTTCCCGCTCCTGCACGGCCCCTACGGCGAGGACGGCACGTTCCAGGGCTTTCTGGAACTGGCCCAGGTCCCCTACGTCGGGTCCGGCGTGTTCGCCAGCGCGGCGAGCATGGACAAGGAGTACATGAAGGCCCTGTTCGCCGGCTTCGGCCTGCCCTCCGGCCCGTACGCCACGGTCCGCCCCCGGGAATGGGAGCGCGATCCGGCCGCGGTGCGCGAGGCGGTGTCCTCGCTGGGCTTCCCGGTGTTCGTCAAGCCGGCCCGCGCGGGCTCCAGCATGGGCATCACCAAGGTGCACCGGATCCAGGACCTGGACGCGGCGATCGAGGAAGCCCGTCGGCACGATCCCAAGGTGATTGTCGAGGGCATGCTGACGGGCCGTGAGATCGAGTGCGGCGTCCTGGAGTTCGAGGACGGGCCGCGGGCGAGCCTGCCCGCGGAGGTCCGGGTCGGCGGCGACCACGAGTTCTACGACTTCGCCGCGAAGTACCTGCCGGACAACGGCACCGAACTGGACGTGCCCGCGGTGCTGACCAAGGAGCAGACCGCCGAGGTGCAGCGACTCGCGGTGGCCGCCTTCGAGGCGCTGTCCTGCGAGGGCCTGGCCCGGGTGGACTTCTTCCTGCTGGAGAACGGCCACTTCGTGATCAACGAGGTCAACACCATGCCGGGCTTCACACCGGTGTCGATGTACCCGAGCATGTGGCAGGCGACCGGCGTGGGCTACGCGGAGCTGGTCGACCGGCTGATCCAGGCCGCGCTGCGGCGGCCCAACGCGCTGCTGCGCTAGAACCCGTACGCACACCAGGGGCGGTCGACCTCCCGGCCGCCCCTCACGCGTTGCTCAGGTCCAGGGTGGCCGGCACCGTGCGGGCGACCGCGTCGGCGACGTCGACGAGCGGTGCGGCCGGCTCGGCGAACTTCTTCGGGACGGTCATCTCGACGTTGGCCCGCCGATAGACCGTGGTGAACCGCACCCCGTCGGCGTACCTCGCGAAGGCCCAGGTCACGCCGTTGACCTCGACCGAGTCGACCGGCTCGGAACCGGCCTTGGCCGGATCGACCACGCGCAGCGACGCGGGCAGGCCCACGCCGCAGCGCAACACGATGGCCGGATCGCCCCACGCGGCGGTCAGGGTGGACTCGGGAGAGATCTTCCGCGCCCCGGCGTCCATCACCTTCGCCGGAAGCGCGTCGTGCAGCGCTCGGCACGCGTCGGCCGCGGCCCCCGGCGGCGGGGTCGGCACGGCGACCTGCACCGGACCCGATCCGTCGCCGCCGCACCCCGCGGCCGTCAGCATGATGACCGGGAGCAGGCAGGCGATGAGTCGAGTAGGGCGCACGGCCTCGATCCTAGGTCGCGCCCGCGCCGGGTCGTTCGCGGGTGCTCACCCCAGGTTGACCACCGGACACGTCAGGGTGCGGGTGATGCCGTCGATGCGCTGCACCTCGGCGACCACCATGCGGCCCAACTGGTCGACGTCGGCGGCCTCGGCCCGCACGATCACGTCGTAGGGGCCCGTGACGTCGTCCGCCCGGGTCACCCCCGACAGCTCGGCGATGCGTCGGGCCACCGAAGCCGAACGGCCGACCTCGGTCTGGATCAGGATGTATGCCTGTACCACCACGGCCTCCCGGCGCGCAGGATGATGGGATCTTGACGTGATCCCCGCTGCTGCGACCATTGTCGGCCCGGCGGGGCATCGGCGACCACAGCGGGAGCCGACGGATCACGGCCGAACACGGTGGACACGGTGAACGAGGCGGATCAGGGCTGATGGGCATGGCAGGAGAGCGGCGATGAGCGGGACGCTTGGCGATCTCGGCGAGTTCGGCCTGATCGGGGCACTGGTCGCCCGCGTGCCCACGGGGCCGCACGTGTCCCTGGGACCGGGCGACGACGCCGCCGTGGTCGCCGCCGCCGACGGGCGCGTGGTGGCCACCATGGACCTGCTCGTCGAGGGTCGGCACTTTCGGCGGGACTGGTCCACCGCGTACGACGTGGGCCGCAAGGCCGCCGCGCAGAACCTGGCCGACGTCGCGGCGATGGGCGCGGTGCCCACGGCGCTGCTGATCGGCCTGTGCGGACCGCCGGACCTGCCCACCGGGTGGGCGCTGGAGCTGTACGACGGCCTGCGCGACGAGTGCGCGGTGGTCGGCGCGGGCGTGGCGGGCGGCGACGTGGTCGGCGGCGAGACCGTCACCGTCGCGGTGACCGCGCTGGGCGACCTCCAGGGCCGTGCTCCCGTGGTCCGCTCCGGCGCCCGGCCCGGCGACGTGCTCGCGGTCGCGGGCTGGCTGGGCTGGTCGGCCGCCGGGCTGGCGATACTGGGCCACGGGCACCGAGCGCCGCGCGCGTTCGTGGAGGCGCACCGCCGACCCGAGCCGCCCTACGACGCCGGCCCCGGCGCGGCGATACTCGGCGCGACCTCGATGATCGACGTCAGCGACGGCCTGCTCGCCGACATGGGCCACCTCTCGCGCGCCTCCGACGTGCGGATCGACATCCTCTCCGGCCGGCTGGACGTGCCCGCGCAGATGCGCGACGTGGCCCGCGCGCTGGGCGCCGACCCGCTGCACTGGGTGCTCACCGGCGGCGAGGACCACGCCCTGGTCGCCACCTTCCCGGCGGGCACCGCGCTGCCCGCGCGCTGGCGGGTGATCGGGCGGGTGCACGCCGGCCGCGGCGTCACCGTCGACGGCCGGGACCCGGGCCTGGCGGGCGGATGGGACCACTTCGGGCGTGGCCGATAGGCGCGCCCGCGGCGTGGATAGGCTGCCCGACATGGTGCAGACTCCTCCACGCGTGCTGACGGTGGCCGGCTCCGACTCCGGCGGTGGTGCCGGGATCCAGGCCGACCTCAAGACGATGCTGGCCCACGGCGTGCACGGGATGAGTGTGATCGCGGCGGTGACCGCGCAGAACTCGCTCGGCGTGCAGGGCTACTGGGAACTGCCGGAGGAGGCCGTCCGGGCGCAGTTCCGCAGCGTCGTGGACGACATCGGGGTCCAGGCGATCAAGACCGGCATGCTCGCGTCGCCGAACCTGGTGGCGGTGGTCGCGGCCCTGCTCGCCGAGGTGTCCGTGCCGGTGGTGGTCGACCCGGTGGCCTCTTCCAAGCACGGCGACACCCTGCTCGCGAACGAGGCGCTGGAGACGCTGCGCACCCGCCTGCTGCCGGTCGCCACGGTGGTCACGCCCAACCTGTACGAGGTCGAGCTGCTGACCGGCCACAAGGTGCGCGAACGGGCCGACATGCGCGGCGCGGCCGAGGCGGTGCTGGCGTTCGGTCCGCGCTGGGCCCTGGTCAAGGGCGGACACCTGGAGGGCGAGGCCGCCGACCTGCTCTTCGACGGCACCCACGAGCACTGGTTCACCAGCCCGCGCTACGACAACCGGCACACCCACGGCACCGGGTGCACGCTGGCGAGCGCGATCGCCTCGCGCCTGGCCGTCGGCGACACCGTGCCGGACGCGGTCGCCGCCGCCAAGGACTACGTCACCGGCGCGATCCGGGCGGGCTTCCCGCTGGGCGAGGGGATCGGGCCGGTCGACCACGCGTGGCGCCGGCGCGAGGAATTCTGAGCGGCGCACGAACACCGACACGAACGGGTCCGCGTCGACGGCGCGGACCCGTTCGTGTTCCGCCAAGCCGTCCCGGACAAGCCGAAGGGCCGATCCACCCTGGGGTGAACCGGCCCTTCGATGTCGAGCGATCGAGCAACTAGCGGGAAACCTTGCCCGCCTTGATGCAAGAGGTGCAGACATTGAGGCGCTTCGGCGTGGCACCAACCATCGCGCGCACCGTCTGGATGTTGGGGTTCCAGCGACGGGGCGTCCGGCGGTGAGAGTGCGAAATGCTGTTGCCGAAGCCCGGCCCCTTGCCGCAGACGTCGCAGTTGGCAGCCACGGGAACACTCCAAAGACGAATGGGAATTGCGTACGAACACGTGCCGGCGAATGCCGGACAACCGCAGAAGAGTAACCGACGAACCAGGCGATGCGCGAACCCGGGATGATCCGGGCATAGGCGATCAGCCGATCTCGTCATGCTTCCCGCCAAGCCTAACCCATCCGGGTGGGCCGCTTTACCGCTCCCCGTCTCGATAACGTGGCCGGCGGACGGGACGCGCACAACGGATTCGTACAGGAGGTGGGCGTGCAGGGCCTGCTGGGAGAGCTGGACGGTCCGGCGGTACGCCGCTGGGGCCGCGTCGCCCTGGAGCTGATGGGGCGAGCGCGCGAGGAGATCGACGCCCTCAACGTGTATCCCGTGCCCGACGGCGACACCGGCACGAACCTGTTCCTGACCCTGGAATCGGGGATCGCCGAGGTCGACGCGCTGTTCGGCCGCGACCTGCCCGAGCCCGACCTGCCGACCGCGTTCCGGGCACTGGCGCACGGCGCGTTGATGGGCGCGCGCGGCAATTCCGGGGTGATCCTCAGCCAACTCCTGCGCGGCATGGCCGAGCGACTGGAGGCCGAACAGGCCGGCGCGGTCGAGACCGGCCGCGAGGTGCCCGCCGGGCTGGCCATCGCGCACGCGCTGCGCACCGCCGCCGACGCCGCGTACGCCGCGGTGGCCCGGCCGGTCGAGGGGACCATGCTCACCGTGGCCCGGGCCGCCGCCGAAGCCGCGGCGGGCGCGGGCGGTGAGATCCGACCGGTGGTGCGCGCCGCCGCCACCGCCGCGCACGGCGCGCTCGCCCGTACGCCCGAGCAACTGGAGGTGCTGCGCCGGGCGGGTGTGGTGGACGCGGGCGGGCGCGGCCTGACCGTGCTCCTGGACGCGCTGCTCGCGGTGGTCACCGGCGAGCGCTCGGCGTACCGGATCCACCCGCACCAGGCGCAGATCCCGGTCCCGGTCCCGTTCGCCACGCCGGTCGGGTCGAACGAGGCGACCCAGGGGCCCGGGTTCGAGGTGATCTACCTGCTCGACGCGCCCGACGCCGCGCTGCCGGAGCTGCGCGAACGGCTCGCCGCGCTCGGCGACTCGCTCGTGGTGGTCGGCGGCGAGGGCCTGTGGAACGTGCACGTGCACGTGGACGACGCGGGCGCGGCGGTCGAGGCGGGCATCGCCGCCGGCCGGCCGCACCGGATCCGGATCACCCACCTCGAGCGCGGCCTGGCCGGCCTCTCGGCGCCCGAGCCCAGCCCCACGCGCGGGATCGTCGCCGTCGCCCAGGGCGACGGCCTGGCCACCCTGTTCGCGGACAACGGCGCGCACGTCGTGCAGGCCGGACCGGGCCGGCGGCCGTCCACCGGCGTGCTCGTCGACGCGATCCTGCGGACCGAGGCGCGCGAGGTGGTGCTGCTGCCCAACGACGCGGACTGCCACGCGGTGGCCGGGGTGGCCGCCCAACAGGCACAGGCGCACGGCGTCCGGGTGCAGGTGATCCCGACCAAGGCCGCCGTCCAGGGCCTGGCCGCGCTGGCCGTGCACGAGCCCGGCCGGCGCTTCGACCAGGACATCGTCGGGATGACCTCGGCGGCGGGCGCCACCCGCTACGGCGCGCTCACGGTCGCCGTCCGCGAGTCGTGGACGATGGCCGGCGTGTGCCAGGCGGGGGACGTGCTCGGCGTGATCGAGGGCGACATCGCGGTGATCGGCCACGACCAGCGCGAGACCGGCACCGTGGTGGTGGACCGCATGCTCGCGGGCGGCGGTGAGCTGGTCACCCTGGTCACCGGCAGCGCCTGCCCGCCGGGCCTGGCCGCCTCGATCGAGCGACACCTGCGGGCCACCCGACTCGGGGTGGACGTGATGGTCTACGAGGGCGGCCAGGAGGTGTACCCGCTGCTCATCGGGGTCGAGTAGCGATCGGTCCGGCGGTTGGAACGGCCCGATGACACCCTCGACCAGTACCGTTGGGCGGCATGTCGCGCCTTGACGAACCGCTGAAGAAACTCGTCGGCGACCGCACGGCGACGGTGCTGGCCAAGTCCCTCAAGCTGGACACCGTCGGAGATCTGCTGCGCCACTACCCCCGGCGTTACGCGGAGCGCGGGCGCCTGACCGACCTCTCCCGCCTGGAGCCCGAGGAACACGTCACCGTGATGGCGGAGATCGCCAAGGTGAACAAGCGCCAGTTCCGCAATCGGCGCGGCAACCTCCTGGAGGTCGAGGTCACCGACGGGCGCGGCAAGCTCACCCTGATCTTCTTCAACCAGGCATGGCGCGAGGAGGAGCTGCGCCCGGGTCGGCGCGGCCTGTTCGCGGGCAAGGTCGGGCGGTTCAACAACGTGATCCAGCTCAGCCAGCCCGACTACCAGCTGATCGGCGAGGACGATCAGGACGGTGTGGCGAACCTGTTCGCGGGCGCGCTGATCCCGGTCTATCCGGCCGCCGCCAACATGCCGTCCTGGAAGATCGCGCAGTGCGTCGGCATGGCGCTGGACACACTCGGCGAGGTCGGCGACCCGCTGCCCGCCGAGATGCGCGAGCGGCGCGGCATGCCGGGACTGGCCGAGGCGCTCGGGCACGTGCACCGGCCGAACTCCTGGGACGAGGTGAACTCGGCCAAGGACCGCCTCAAGTGGGATGAGGCGTTCGTCCTCCAGATCGCCCTGGCCCGCCGCCGCCGGGACGCCAGGGCCCAGTCCGCGGTGGCCCGCCCGCGCCGCGCGAACGGCATCCTGGACGCCTTCGACGCCCGCCTCCCCTTCGAACTCACCGACGGCCAGAAGGAGGTCTGCGCCGAGATCGAGACCGACCTGGCCACCGAACACCCGATGCACCGCCTCCTCCAGGGCGAGGTCGGCGCCGGCAAGACCCTGGTCGCGCTGCGGGGCATGTTGACCGTGGTGGACGCGGGCGGGCAGACCGCGTTGTTGGCGCCCACCGAGGTGCTCGCGCAGCAGCACTATCGCTCGATCGTGGAGATGCTCGGGCCGCTGGCCGAGGGTGCCGGGATGCTCGGCGGGTCGGAGATCGGCACCAAGGTCACCCTGCTCACCGGTTCGATGGGGGTGCCCGCGCGCCGCGCCGCGCTCCTGGACCTGGTCACCGGCGAGGCCGGGATCGCGATCGGCACGCACGCGCTGATCGAGGACAAGGTGGAGTTCCACGACCTGGGCCTGGTCGTGGTCGACGAGCAGCACCGCTTCGGTGTCGAACAGCGCGACGCGCTGCGCGGCAAGGGCAAGCGCCCGCCGCACCTGCTGGTGATGACCGCGACGCCGATTCCGCGCACGGTGGCGATGACCGTCTTCGGCGACCTGGAGACCTCGATCCTGGCCCAGCTCCCGTCCGGCCGATCGCCGATCGCCACGCACGTGGTCCCGGCCAAGGAGAAGCCGCACTTCCTGGACCGCGCCTGGCAGCGGGTGCGCGAGGAGGTGGAGAACGGCCACCAGGCGTATGTGGTGTGCCCGCGCATCGGCGACGAGGAGGACGACCCGAAGGCCAAGAAGAAGGCGAAGTCGAAGGCGAAGGCCGCCGCGCGGGACGAGGACCTGCCCGCCGAGGCCTACCTGGACGACCCCGAGGACATCGGCGCGGACGCCGCGGGCGGCGAGGAGCGGCGCCCGCCGCTGGCCGTGCTGGACGTCGCCGAGTCGCTGCGCGCCGGTCCGCTGGCCGGCCTGCGGATCGAGGTGCTGCACGGCCGGATGGCGCCGGACGACAAGGACGCCGTGATGCGCCGCTTCACCGCCGGCGAACTGGACGTGCTGGTGGCGACCACGGTGATCGAGGTCGGCGTCAACGTGCCCAACGCGACCGCGATGGTGATCATGGACGCCGACCGGTTCGGCGTCTCGCAACTGCACCAGCTGCGCGGCCGGGTCGGCCGGGGCAGCGCCCCCGGACTGACCCTGCTGGTCAGCGAGATGCCCGGCGGCACCTCCGCGCGCGAACGCCTGGACGCGGTGGCGGCCACCCTGGACGGCTTCGAACTCTCCCGGATCGACCTCGAGCAACGCCGCGAGGGCGATGTGCTCGGCGACGCGCAGTCCGGCTCGCGCTCCTCGTTGCGGATGCTGGAGGTGGTGCGGGACGAGGAACTGATCGTGGCCGCCCGCGAGGAGGCGAGCTCGATCGTGGCGAACGACCCGGATCTGATCGAGCACCACGACCTGCGCAGCGCGCTCGCCAGCATCCTGGACGACGAGCGCGCGGAATACCTCGACAAGGGCTGACCGCCCTCCCTCCGCTCCGACGCGCCCCCACCGGTCACCCGTTCGGAGCACGCGGAACACCCCGTCGGTTGGCTACCAATGGGGGCCATGGACGCACGCACGGGGGACGAGGGTTTCGACGCGCTCTTCTGCGGGTTGCTCCCTCGGTTGTATCGGCGGGCCGTGCTGCTCGCCGGCGAGGGCAGCGCCGAGGACGCGGTGCACGAGACGTACCTCAAACTGGCCCGCAGACCCGACCGCCTGCTCGGCCATCCCGAGCCCTACGCCTATGCCTTCCGGGCACTGGTGAGTGTCACCCGCGACATATGGCGCGTGCGCAGCCGCCAGGTCCTGCTGCCCGAACCGCCCGAGCCGGGGGAGCGGGCCCGGTCCGCCGCCGACCCGATCGCCCGGCGCGAGGCCGAGTGGGAGGCCGTGCGGATGCTCGGCTCGCTGCCCGCCAAGCAGGCCGCGGCGGTGCTCCTGGTCGACCTGGACGGATACACGATCGATCAGGCCGCCGAGATCCTCGGCGTGCACCGGGGGACGGTGTCCCGCTCGCGCGAGCGTGCCCTGACCCGGCTGCGCGCCGGCCTCGGCGGCCCCTCCGGCCGGTTCCGCCGCCGGGATCGACACGAAGGAGTCACCCGGTGAACCCCTCGCCTCCCGACCTCGACGACCCGGACGACGCGGTCCACGAACTGCGCACCCGGCTGCGCGACGCGGAGGCCGCCTGTGTCGAACCGCCCGGCCTCGCGGTCCGAGTGCTGCGCCGGCCGGCCCCGCGGTCGAGATGGCGCGGCACCTTCGCGATCGCGCTCGCCGCCGTGCTCGTCCCGGCCGTGGTCGGGCTCGGCGCCTTTCTGGTCGGTCGGCACGACGCGAGCGACGCGCCCGCCCCCAGGCCGCCCGCGGCGCGCGCGGCGAGTGTGCAGAGCGAGGTCCACAACTCCGAGGTGCCGTGCCGGGCGCTGCGCACGCTCGAGTGTTCGATGGGCGTGTTCAAGGAGCCGAAGTTGTCCTCGCGCACGGCCGACCTCGCGGATCGGGTGTGGCACGGCGACCGACTGCTCCTGGTCTGCCTGCTCACGGACGGCCCGCGGGTCACCGACGAGACCGGCGTCGCCTCCCGGCACTGGTACCGGGTGGTGGTGCTGGGCACCAACGCCGAGGGCTGGCTGCCCGGCGTGCGCACCCGCAACGAGACCGAGGTACCGGACTGCGCGCGCTGACCGGAGAGCGCGACCGGGACTCCGGGGGACGGGGCAGTGCGATCGGCGCCGCCGCGTCGGCGCGGACACGTGGTCGGGGGACGGGACGATCTCCGTCCCCCGACCACGTGGGCTCATCGCATACCGGTCAGCAGTGGTACATGCCCGGCATCGGGTCCTGCGGCGTGAAGACGCGCTGCGCGGGCAGGAAGCCGTGCCCGCCGTCGTCGCCGTCGGTGTAGTACCAGATGTCGTTGCCGCCCGAGTGCGGGTCACCGGAGGTCCAGCAACTGAAGTAGCTGTAGGTGGTGTTCAGCCGGCTGACCACGGGTGCCCGGAAGTACGGCTCCGAGCGCAGGTCGCTCGCGCCGTTGGCGCAGTGCAGGGTGCCGTTGCTGTCGACGTAGCAGTTCGCGGCGGGGGTGTGCGGCGCGGCGGTCTCGGCGACCGCCGGGGCCATGCCGGTCGCGGCCAGCGCGGCGCCGGCGACGACCGTGGCGAGGAAGGTGCGGAGCTTCATCGGATCTCCCGGGTCGGGTGGGAATCGGGTGGGAATCGGGTGGGGTCGGTGCCTGGACGGCGATCGGTGTCGCCGGTGCACGACGGTGGCGCCCCCGCCGTGCACACCCCTCATACGATCCAGTGGCTCCGCGTGTATGACACGTCGCACAAAGTGCACGGGCCCGGATTTCGTCCACCGCGACCAGTCGATAGCGTGGGCGCCATGCAGGACACGTACGCGCAGGCCGACCCGCCGGGCACCGGCGAGCCCCACCAGTACCCGCGAGGGCACGCATGACCCGGGTGATCGCCGGGGCGGCGGGCGGTCGACGACTGAGCACACCGCCGGGCGAGGGCACCCGGCCGACCTCGGACCGGGCCCGTGAGGGACTGTTCTCCACCCTCCAGTCGCTGCGCGGCAACCTGCACGGCGCGCGGGTGCTCGACCTGTTCGCGGGCTCCGGCGCGGTCGGCCTGGAGGCGCTGTCCCGGGGCGCGGCGCGGGTGCTCCTGGTCGAGTCCGACCCCCGCGCGGCGGGCACGATCCGGGCGAACATCCGGCTCGTCGCGCTGCCCGGCGCGGAACTGCGCCCGGCCCGCGCGGAGAAGACCGCCGCCGTGCCCTGCCCGGACGAGCCGTACGACGTGGTCTTCCTCGATCCGCCGTACGCGGTCACCGACGAGGACGTGCGCGCGCTGCTCGGCGCGCTGGCCGAGCACGGCTGGCTGGCCGAGGAGGCGCTGATCGTGGTCGAACGTGCCACGCGCGGGGGGCCATTCGCGTGGCCCGCCGAATTCGCCGAGATCAGATCCCGTCGCTACGGCGAGGGAACGCTCTGGTACGGTCGCGCCGCGCAAGCCTGACCAGGCGGGCGGGCCATCGGGTCCGGACCCGTCGGCACCCGATTTCGAGGGGAACCTCCGTTGCGTCGAGTCGTCTGCCCCGGTTCGTTCGACCCGGTCACCAACGGTCATCTGGACATCATCGGACGGGCCTCGAGCCTGTACGACGAGGTCTACGTGGCGATCGGCTTCAATCGCGCCAAGCGCTCCGGCCTGTTCACCATCGAGGAGCGCATCGAGATGCTCCACGAGGTGGTCGATCAGTACAAGAACGTCAAGGTCGAGGCGTTCGAGGGGTTGCTGGTCAACTTCTGTCAGGAGCGCGGGATCCCGGCGATCATCAAGGGTCTGCGCGCGGTCACCGACTTCGACTACGAGTTGCAGATGGCGCAGATGAACTACGGTCTTACCGAGGTGGAGACGTTGTTCGTGGCGACGAACCCCCTCTACAGCTTTCTGTCGTCGAGTCTCATCAAAGAGGTCGCGACGTACGGAGGCGACGTGTCCGGCCTGGTGCCGGAGACGGTGCTACGTCGGCTCACCGAGCGGCTCGCGCAGGGCTGACGCGGCACGTGCCTCGTCGCCGGGCCGACCGCCCGCGGCGAGTCGGTCCGTCACGCGATGCCGGCGAACACGACGGCTACCGTCGGTTTGAGGAGAGAGAGCAAGCCCGTGGACGTGCAGCCCAAGCTCGATGAACTGATCGCACTGGTGGAGAACGCCCGCTCGATGCCGATGTCGGCGTCGTGCGTGGTCAACCGTGCGGACGTGGTGGCCCGGCTCGAGGAACTCAAGAACCTGCTGCCCGAGGAGTTCGACCACGCGCGCCGGGTGCTCGGCGACCGCGAGTCGGTGATCGAGGAGGGCCGCCGCGAGGCCGAGCGGGTGTTGGCCACCGCCCGGGAGGAGCGCGGCTCGCTGATCGCGGACACCGAGGTGGCCCGCGAGGCGTACGGCGAGGCCGACCGGATCCTGTCCGAGGCCCGGCGCGAGGCCCAGCGCATCCGCGAGGAGGCCGACGACTACGTCGACCAGAAGCTGGCCAACTTCGAGGTCGTGCTGACCAAGACGCTCGGCGCGATCGGTCGCGGCCGGGACAAGATGCGCGGTCGCCGCCCGTCCGACGAACTCGGCGAGTACATGCAGGCGCAGGAGTTGGCCGACGCGCAGGCCAAGGGCCGGCCGGGCAGCCTCCAGGCGCAGCTCGACGGGCACGAGGAGACGTTCGCCGCTCAGCCCGCTCAGCCCGCTCAGCCCGCTCAGCCCGACTACCCGCCCGCGCCGCCCGCCGCGCCGACCGTGCCCGCGCAGGCCGGCCCCTACGGTGGTCAGCACGGCTACGGCCAGGACGCCTATGGGCAGCCCGCCTACGCGCAGGGCACCGGACCGGACACCGGATACGCCGGCGGTTACGAGGGCCAGTACGACATGCCGCAGTACGACCAGCACGGGCAGCAGCAGCCGTACGCCGCGCAGCACGACCCGGCGAGCACGGGGCAGCAGCAGGCCTACGACCCGCAGGCCCAGTACGCGCAGTCGCTGGACGAGACCAGCTTCTTCGACACGAGTCTGATCGACGTCCGCCAGTTCCAGCAGGACGGCGGGCGCTAGGCCCAGTCCGGCGACGGGCACCGCCGTTCGCGGCGCCCGCTCGCGGCGTCCGGTCGGTCCGGGCGTCGCGGGAATCGCCGCTTGATCGTCCCGCTCGAATGGCCCCGTTTGGGGCCTGGCGCGCGGGCTGCGATACTCTTACGGACCGACCCTGCCCGAGGCGTGTTTTTCGCGTGCCCCGAGGGTCGGCACCCTGACCATTCGAGCCCCCCGTCATCCCGGGGGGTGGCACTGCATGAGGTAGGACGTCCTGGACCGCTTGGATCACCGCAAACCACTCGTCGTCGACACACGCGAGCTGGGGCGTCGGCCTGGATCCATGCTGAAGGTGTCCCGCTCCGTGCCGGCCCCGAAGGACATGGGTGTGGCAGATGTGATCGGCGCGCCCGAAGGTGCCCCCATCCAGCTGGGTGTCCGGCTGGAAGCGGTCATGGAGGGTGTGCTGGTCACCGGCGTCGCGCAGGTGCCGCTGACCGGTGAGTGCGTCCGGTGCCTGGAACCGCTCGAGCGTGAGCTCACGGTGCGTTTCCAGGAGCTGTACGTCTACCCGGACGCGGAAGCCGACGAGGACGCCTTCCGGCTCACGGACGACTTGTTCGACCTGGAGCCGGTGCTGCGGGACGCGACGGTGCTCGCACTGCCGCTCTCGCCGCTGTGCCGGGAGGACTGCCCGGGCCTGTGCTCCGAATGCGGAGCGCTGCTCGCGGAGGACCCCGACCACAGTCACGAGCTCGCCGACCCCCGGTGGGCGAAGTTGACCAACATCTTCGACGGACCTTCCGCCGAAGCCGACGTTGACGGCGCGTCCAGCGCCGACGAGAACCAGGAGAAGTAGCCGTGGCTGTTCCGAAGCGGAAGATGTCGCGCAGCAACACCCGGCACCGCCGGAGCCAGTGGAAGGCCACTGCCGCCAACCTGGTGACCTGCGAGCGTTGCCGTGAGCCGAAGCTGTCGCACATCGCGTGCCCGAGCTGCGGCACCTACAACCGCCGCCAGGTCCTCGACGTCTGATCAGGCCGGTGGTCGTTCCGGTGACGGAATCACTCGCGCAATACGCGGATCTGGAAGGGCGGCTGGGCTGGTCGCTCGACGCCGCCCTTCTGGAACGCGCCCTCACCCATCGCTCGTACGCGTACGAGCACGGCGGGCTCCCGACCAACGAGCGCCTGGAATTCCTGGGCGACTCGGTACTCGGCCTCGTCGTCACCGACACGCTGTACCGCAGGCACCCCGACCTGCCCGAGGGCCAGCTCGCGAAGTTGCGGGCCGCGGTCGTCAACTCGCGCGCCCTCGCGGGCGTCAGTCGACGACTGGACCTGGGCGCCTTCATCCGGCTCGGCCGAGGTGAAGTGGGCACGGGTGGGCGAGACAAGTCCTCGATCCTCGCGGACACGCTCGAAGCCATCCTCGGTGCGGTGTACCTGGACCAGGGTCTCGACGCGGCGACCGAGCTGATCCACCGGTTGTTCGATCCACTGATCGAGCAGTCGGCGAATCTCGGCGCGGGCCTGGACTGGAAGACCAGCCTCCAGGAGCAGACCGCCGCGGCGGGCATCGGAGTCCCCGAGTACGTGGTCTCCGAGACCGGTCCCGACCACGAGAAGACCTTCACCGCACTGGCCCGGGTCGCGGGTGTCGACTACGGCACCGGTGTCGGGCGGAGCAAGAAGGAGGCGGAGCAGCAGGCCGCCGAAAGCGCTTGGCACTCGATCCGCGCCAAGTACGGAGACGGTTCCGGCACGCCGCCGGCCGCCACCGCGTAGTCTCCGAGCCAATGCCTGCCGATAGGTAAGTTCGAACCGGTCGCCGACCTCACGGTCGCCCGGCACGATCTCACCTACCGGCAGGCATTTTCGCATTCTCGGATCCGGCCCGGGCCGGCGTCCGTGTCGTGTCCCGTGCGTTCGTGTTCTCTCCAGTCGTGTCGTCTCCGGTTGTGCCGTCCCCAGGGGGAGTGCAAGGTGCCCGAACTGCCCGAGGTCGAGGTCGTCCGTCGCGGACTGGAGAAGTGGGTGGTGGGTCGCACCATCGCACACGTCGAGGTCACCCACGAGCGCGCCGTCCGGCGCCACCTGGCGGGCCTGGTGGACTTCGCCGACGCGCTCGCCGGTGCCCGGGTGCACGCCGCCCGCCGACGCGGGAAGTACCTGTGGCTGCCGCTGGTGGCGCCCGGTGCCGAGGCGCCCGAGGACGCGCTGCTCGCACACCTGGGGATGAGCGGCCAACTCCTGGTCCAGCCGCCCGAGGCACCCCGGGAGAAGCACCTGCACGTGCGGTTCGCCTTCACCGACGGCGGGCTCGAGTTGCGCTTCGTCGACCAGCGCACCTTCGGCGGGCTCGCGGTCGAGCGCGGCGGCGCCGAACTGCCGCCCTCGATGGCGCACATCGCCCGCGACCCGCTGGATCCGCTGTTCGACGACGCGCTCTTCCACGCGGCGCTGCGCCGGCGCAACACCGAGGTCAAACGCGCACTCCTGGACCAGACCCTGGTCAGCGGGATCGGCAACATCTACGCCGACGAGGCGTTGTGGCGCTCCCGGCTGCACGGTGCCCGGCAGACCGGGAAACTCACCCTCGCGCAGACCACGCTGCTGCTCACGTCCGCGCGGGACGTGATGACCGACGCGTTGGCGGCGGGTGGTACCTCGTTCGACAGCCTGTACGTCAACGTGAACGGCGAGAGCGGCTACTTCTCGCGCGGCCTGGACGCCTACGGCCGCGAGGGCGAGCCGTGCAACCGGTGCGCGACGCCGATCCGGCGGATCTCGTTCATGAATCGCAGCAGTTACTTCTGTCCGACCTGTCAGCGGACGCCACGCAAGGCGACGGTCGGGGCGTAGGCACCGGAACCCAGGGAGCGCGTGTCATGGGATTCAACGGGGACATCGTCGTCGTGCGTGGGGCGCGGCCGTTGTCCGAGTTCGCGCCGCACGTGGACACGGCGGCGCACCCGGCCCGGACGATGTGGGAGTCGTCGGACGGCTGGACCGCGACCCACGTGCGGCACGAGGACGACCCGTACGCCTTCGAGCGGCCGTGGTTGGAGGCGTTGGCGGCCAAGGCGGACTCGCCGGTGTTGGTGTGCTGGGTCTTCGAGACGCACGTCGCGCACGTCCAGGGGATGAGCGAGGCGGGCGCGTGGGAGGCGTGGCTGAATCCGGGGGAGGCGGCGGCGCATCTGGCGATGGGCCGACTCGAGGTGGAGGCGGCCCGGGCCGGCGCGGAGGTCTTCGACGACGACGGCGAGTTGCGTCGGCCCGAGCGCTATGCCCGACTGCGCGACGAGGTGGGCGAGGTGCTGGACCGGGCCCGCCCGAAGGTGGTCGCGGCGGCGGTGCGCTGGGCGCGGGCGGCGGGTCGGGCGGCCGGCGAACAGGCGGTCGACCTCGTGCTCGCCCGCAACCAGGGCGAATCCGGGTTGTACGTGTTCGGCCTGCTCGCGGACCGGCTCGGGGTGGGGCCGCGCTGAGGCGCTCGGCCGGCTCGGCTCGCGCCGAGGCCCGGCCCGGGTCCGCCCGGGCCGGGCCGTCGGGTCAGCGGCCGAACTCCTGGGTCCACCAGGGGCCGTTGGCGCCTTCCTTGATGCCGACCCCGAGCTTGGTCAGGCCGCAGTCGAGGATGTTGCGGCGGTGGCCGGGACTGTTCATCCAGGCGCGCATCACGGCGTCGGCGGTCTTTTGGCCGCGCGCTATGTTCTCCGCGCCCAGGTAGCTCACGCCGGCCTTCTCGGCGCGGTCCCACGGGGTGAGCCCCTCGGGTGTGTTGTGGTCGAAGTAGTCGCGGGCGGCCATGTCGGCGCTGTGCGCACGGGCCAGCGCGACCAGCTTGGCGTCGTTCTTGACCGGACCGCAGCCCGCGCTCGCCCGCTCCTCGTTGACCGCCGCGAGCACCTTGTCCTCGGGGCCGCTGGATGGGGTCGGGGTGCTCGTGCTCGGGGTGGGGGCGGGCTTGCTCGGCGAGGCGGTCGCGCTCGGGGTGCCGGCCGCGCTCGTGGTCGGTGCGCTCGGCACCGCGCTCGCGGAGGGCGTGGGGTCGGCGCTCGCGCCGGGCAGCGCGGTGCGGCCGGTGGTCGCCGCGCCCGGGAGCAGGCTTCGGGACGCTCCGTCGCCGGTGCGGTCGGCTCCGGCGGCGCCCGACGGGCCGGACCCGTCGGCGCCGTGCCCGGGCAACGGCTTGTCGGCACCGGCGACCCGGTTGCCGGAGGACTCGCCGGCCCGATCCGAGACGACCAGGCCGGCCACCGTCCCGCCGAGCGCGAGAAGGGCCAACAGGGCGAGCAGGGGGGCGACGCGTCGACGTCGGGCCCTCGCGCGTCGTCGACGCGGGCGGGCCGGGGTCGAGGAGGTGCGGCTGTGCCGGGCCATGGAGGGTTGAGTCACCTTCCGGCAGGGGATATCAGTTCACCCGAACGGGTGTCGTGCCGGAGTGACTCTAGGGCACGGCCGTCCGGAGTTGGCGGACAACCGGAATCTTCTTGACGGTGGAGGTCGAAAGATGATCTCGTACACCCAGCACGACAGCCGTCACCCCAGTCCGCGGTCGAACCGCGTTTGATCGGGTGAAGGTCTCGTTATCGTGCCGTTATGATATTGACCTCCTGCGTTTTTGGTGCGACGCTGGAAGCCCGCGCACCCTATCAGGAGCCTTGCGGCCGGGTGCCACATTTAGACCCGCGAATCTGCGTGGTCATTCATTTTCAGCGTGGAGGACCCTCTCATGGCGAAGGCGCTTCTCGGTTACGTCGGTGGCCCCGATCCCCGACTGCTCGCCGAGAATCGACGGCTCCAGCAGCGTGTTCGTGACCTGGAAACGGAACTCGTCCGTGCCCAGGAGCGTAACGACGCGCTCAACGCCGCCGCTTCGGACGAGCTGCTTGCCGGCTTCGACGTATCCGCGGCGGCGGAACCCGCGCTTTCGCGAGCGTAGGTCCGCGCAAGCGATAACCAGGGACGCCTTCCGGCGTCCCTTTGTCGTTTCCGGAGGTGTTCTCGAACCGCAGTGTGCCCCGAACCACCCGGTCCGAGAAGCCGGTTGTGTCTGCGAACCCGATGTCTGAGCGACTCGCTCTCCCGGGGTCCCGCGCGACCCCTGTGGCACGCACCACCATCCGCGCGCCCGGTACCTCGGTCTTCCCCCTGTGCCCGTCCCCGCCATGCCCCCTTGCGCCCACCCACTCGCTTCCAGCGGTTGATACCCCCATCCGGGGTACCCGACACGCCGTGGAAGGGACCGACCGGACGAATCGCCCGAGTGCCCCCGACTACTCTTTCGTCGCGTGCACCTGAAGAGTCTGACACTGCGTGGCTTCAAGTCCTTCGCGTCTGCGACGACGCTGCGCTTCGAGCCGGGGATCACGTGCGTCGTCGGGCCCAACGGCTCCGGCAAGTCGAACGTGGTCGACGCGTTGTCGTGGGTGATGGGCGAGCAGGGCGCCAAGACGTTGCGCGGCGGCAAGATGGAGGACGTCATCTTCGCCGGCACCGCCGGTCGACCGCCGCTCGGGCGCGCCGAGGTGAGCCTGACCATCGACAACGCGGACGGCGCGCTGCCCATCGACTACTCCGAAGTCACCATCACCCGACGGATGTTCCGCAACGGCGGATCCGAGTACGAGATCAACGGCAGCACCTGTCGCCTCCTGGACATCCAGGAACTGCTCTCCGACTCCGGTATCGGCCGGGAGATGCACGTGATCGTCGGCCAGGGGCGGCTCGACTCGGTGCTCCAGGCCGACCCGACCGGCCGACGGGCGTTCATCGAGGAGGCCGCGGGCGTACTCAAGCACCGTAAGCGCAAGGAGAAGGCGCTGCGGAAGCTGGACGCGATGCAGGCCAACCTGAACCGGGTGCAGGACCTGACCAACGAACTGCGCAGGCAGCTCAAGCCGCTCGGACGGCAGGCCCAGGTGGCCCGGCGGGCGGCGGCGATCCAGGCCGATCTGCGGGACGCGCGGCTGCGGCTGCTCGCCGACGACCTCGTGGGGCTCAAGCGAGCGCTGGCCGAGGAGGTCGCGGACGAGGCCGCGTTGCGCGAGCGGCGGACCGCGGTGGAGCGCGAACTCGGGGCGGTCCAGGTACGCGAGGCGCACCTGGAGACCGAGATGCGGTCGATGGCGCCGCGGCTGGCCCGGGCCCAGGAGACCTGGTACGCGCTGTCCGCACAGGCCGAACGCGTGCGCGGGACGGCCGGGCTGGCGCGGCAGCGGGTCAAGCACGCGACCTCGGCGCCCGCCGACGAGCGGCGCGGGCGCGACCCGGAGGAGATGGAGCGCGAGGCGGAGCGGATCCGCGGGCAGGAGGCGGAACTCGCCGCCGCGCTCGAGTCCGCGCAGGTCGAGCTGGCCGAGACGGTGGAGCAGCGCGGCGAGTTGGAGCGCGCCCTGGTCGAGGAGGAGCGCCGGCTCAAGGAGGTCGCCCGGGCGCTGGCGGACCGCCGCGAGGGGTTGGCCCGGCTGGTCGGCCGGGTCGGCGCCGCGCGCAGCCGGGTGGCCGCGGCGGAGGCCGAGATCGGTCGGCTGGTCGGCGCCCGGGACGAGGCACACGAGCGCGCGGCGGCCGCGCAGGAGGAGTACGAGCTGCTCCGGCTCGGGGTCGAGGGCGCTCCGCAGGACGGCGGCGGGTCCGCACTCGCCGTGATCGAGGCCCGGTTGGGCACGGCCGAGGAGGCGCTGGCCGAGGCCGAGGAGACGTTGACGGCCACCCGCGACGCGGAGAAGGAGGCCGAGCGGGAGCGCTCGGCGGTCACCGCGCGCAAGGAGGCGCTGGAGTTGGGGCTTCGGCGCAAGGACGGTACGGGCGCGCTGCTCGCGGCGGGGGACCGGTTGTCCGGCGTGCTGGGCACGGTGGCCGCGTTGGTCACCGTCGAGCACGGCGCCGAGCAGGCGGTCGCGGCGGCGCTGGGCGCGGCCTCGGACGCGATCGCGGTGACCGGTGTGCAGCCGGCCGTGGAGGCGTTGCGGCTGCTGCGCAAGGACGACGCGGGCCGGGCCGCTCTGCTGCTCGGCGGGGTCGCGGAGGCGGGGTCGGCGGCCGGGGGTCCGGCGCGGTGGCCTGCGCTGCCGGCGGGCGCGGTGTACGCGGCGCGTCTGGTGTCCGTACCGGAGCAGTTGCGCGGAGCGGTGGCCGGGCTGCTCGATCGGGTCGCGGTCGTCGAGGACCTCGCCGCCGCCGCGGACCTGGTGCGGGCGCTGCCCGGGGTGCGGGCGGTCACCCGGGCGGGTGATCTGGTCGGCGAGGGCTTCGCGCACGGCGGGTCGGCGAGCGCGCCGAGCCTGCTGGAGGTGCAGGCGGCGGTGGACGAGGCGGCCGAGCGGCTGGCCGAGCTGACCGGGCGGTGCGCGCGGCTGGGCGACGCGCTGGCGGATGCGGTGGCGACCCGGCGCGAGGCGGCTGCCGCGGTCGAGCGGATCACGGCACAACGACGCGAGGCGGAGCACAAGGCCGCCGCGGCGGCGCAGCAGTTGGGCCGGCTCGGCGGCCAGGCCCGGGCGGCGGCCGGCGAGGCGGAGCGGCTGGCGGGCGCGGTGGCCGAGGCCGAGGCGGCGCGGGCCCAGGAGGAGTTCAAGGTCGAGGAACTGTCGGCGCGGCTGGAGGCGGCCGAGGAGTACAACGCGGCCGAGGGCGACGAGGAGCCGGACACCGCCGAGCGGGACCGGCTCGCGGGCGGTGCGAGTGCCGCGCGGCAGGCCGAGATGGAGGCCCGGCTCGCGGTGCGCACGCACGAGGAGCGGGTGCGTTCGCTGGCCGGCCGGGCCGACGCGCTGGATCGGGGCGCGCGGGCCGAGCGCGAGGCGCGGGCGAGCGCCGCCCGGCGGCGGGAGCGGATGGCGGTGGAGGCGCGGGTCGCGGGCGCGGTGCTCGCGGGCACGGACGTACTGCTGCGCCACGTCGACGCCTCGTTGGCGCGCGCGGGGGCGGAGCGCGACGCGGCGGAGGGCGCCCGGGCCGCGCACGAGGCGGAGCTGGCCCGCGAGCGCGGCAGGTCCCGCGCCTTCGCCGCCGAGTTGGAGAAGCTGACCGACTCGGTGCACCGGGACGAGATGCTGCGCGCGGAGAAGCGGCTGCGGGTCGAGCAGTTGGAGGCCAGGTCGCTGGAGGAGCACGGGATCGAGGCCGAGGGCCTGTTGGCCGAGTACGGCCCGGACCAACTTGTGCCGCCGTCGCCGCCGGCCGAGGGCGAGGAGCGCGACCCGGACTCGCCCGAGGCGCTGCCGCGGCCCTACGTCCGGGCCGAGCAGGAGAAGCGGCTGCGCGCGGCGGAGAAGGCGCATGTGCAACTGGGCAAGGTGAACCCGCTCGCGTTGGAGGAGTTCGCCGCCCTGGAGGAGCGACACAACTTCCTGACCGAGCAGTTGGAGGATCTGAAGAACACCCGCCGCGACCTGATGACGGTGGTCAAGGAGGTGGACGAGCGGGTCGAACAGGTCTTCACGGCGGCGTACCACGACACGGCGCGCGAGTTCGTGGGCGTGTTCGCCCGGCTGTTCCCCGGCGGCGAGGGCCGGCTGATCCTGACCGATCCGGACGACATGCTGAGCACCGGCATCGAGGTGGAGGCCCGGCCGCCGGGCAAGAAGGTCAAGCGGCTGTCGCTGCTCTCCGGCGGTGAGCGCTCGCTGACCGCGGTGGCCCTGCTGGTGGCGATCTTCAAGGCCCGGCCCAGTCCGTTCTACGTGATGGACGAGGTCGAGGCGGCGCTGGACGACATGAACCTCCAGCGGCTGATCGGGATCTTCGCGGAGCTGCGGGAGAGTTCGCAGCTCATCGTGATCACCCACCAGAAGCGCACGATGGAGGTCGCGGACGCGCTGTACGGCGTCTCGATGCGTGGCGACGGGGTGACCACGGTGATCAGCCAGCGGCTGCGGCAGGAGGACCGGCGGGTCGCGTCCGAGCACGCGGAGCCGATGAGCGGGGTCGCCGCGAGCGGGTGAACACGAACGGCGGCCACACCCCGGTCGAGTCGAGGGTGTGACCGCCGCCGTGTGCGGGGCGCCGGGCTACTCGGCCGGCACGTTGCGCGGCATCACCTTGTCGTTGAACAGTTGCAGGCTGGCCCAGCCCGCGTCGATCGGCAGGCCGCCGACCAGCGGGTGCAGGATCAGCGCGTCGGTCAGGCCGCCGGCCTGGCCGATCTCGACGCACTCGTCGGGGGTGAGGCAGCAGTAGATGCCCTCCTCGCGCAGTGCGGCGACCGTGGTGGCCGAGGACTCGACCACCGACGCTATGTCGGGGGTCTGCCAGCCGGCGTACGTGGTGGCCTCGTGCAGGAAGTACTCGCCGTACTCCGCCCATGCCTTGTCCGGATCCTCGGTGCAGAAGATCATCCGGGTCTTGACCGGGGGCAGGATCGCGAAGCCGCCCTCGAAGCCCTCCTCGGCGGCGAGCTCGTAGTAGTACTGCTCGAGCTCCGGGATCGGCGCCGCGGCGTAGAACGGCAGGCGCAGTCGCACCGCGCGGCGTACGGACGCCTTGGCGGTGCCGCCGACCATGACCATCGGGTGCGGGTCGGTGAACGGCTTCGGGGTGACCCGGACGGTGGTGCCGCGGTACTCGAACGGCTCTCCGGTCCACGCCTTGAGCAGCGTCTCCAGCACCTCGTCCTGGATCTTCCCGCGCCGCTTCCAGTCCTTGCCCAGCGCCGCGTACTCCTCGGGCCGGTAGCCCAGGCCGGCGACCAGGGAGAGTCGGCCGCCGCTGATGTTGTCCAGGACCGCGATGTCCTCGGCCAGCCGGATCGGGTCGTACAGCGGGGCGAGCAGTGCGCAGACGATCACGCCGATCCGCTCGGTGGCGCCGAAGATCGCGCCCGCGGTGCTCAGCGGGGAGGGGCTCCACGCGTTGTCCGCGCCGTGGTGCTCCTCGAGGCTGATCATGTCGAACCCGTTCTTGTCCGCGAAGGCCGCCATCTCGACGGTGGCCCGATAACGCGCGGACATCTCCTGCCGGTCGAGACCGGGGAGGACCTGGTTGAACCGCAGATTCGTGACAGCCATGGAGCGTGAACACCTTCCGGGTCGAGCCGAAGCCGTCTCGGACACGTGTCATCTGCCGGACGGTGCTTGGCTCTGGCAAGCTATCTGACGCAGTGTCAGGATTCAACGGTCTTCCGGTCACGGCCGGGCGGCCGGACGCGGACCCGCCGGGAGCGGCCGGTCGCGGTTCGGCGCCGGGTGGTCTGGGAGACTGGAGGTCCTATGGAGACTGTGATCCTGATCGTCGTCATTGCCCTCGTCGTCCTCGGCGCCGCCGGCTGGTTCGTGGTCGGCTCGCGCCGCAAGGGCGCGCCGCCGGCGCCGCCGCGCACACCGGTCGAGCCGGGTGTCGGCGACGAGGCCGCCCCGCCCGTCGAAGCGCCCCGGCGCACCGTCGACACGGTCGATCTGCCGGAGACGTCGATCGTCGTGCCGGCCGAGCCGGAACTCGTTCCGCTGGAGGTGCCCGAGCCGACGGCCGGGCGGCTGGTCCGGCTGCGCGCCCGGTTGGCCCGCTCGCAGAGCACGCTCGGCAAGGGCCTGTTGGCGCTGCTCGCGCGCGAGCACCTGGACGAGGACACCTGGGAGGAGATCGAGGACACCCTGCTGACCGCCGACGTCGGCGTGGCGCCCACGCAGGAACTGGTCGAGCGCCTGCGTACCCGGGTCAAGGTGCTGGGCACCCGTACGCCCGCGGAGCTGCGCGCGCTGCTGCACGAGGAACTGCTCACGCTGCTCGGCCCCGACCTGGACCGCACCCTCAAGACGGCCCGGCACACCGGCGGCGAGGGGGGCGACCGTCCGGCCGTGGTGCTCGTGGTCGGCGTCAACGGCACCGGCAAGACCACTACGACCGGCAAGCTCGCACGGGTCCTGGTCGCGGACGGCCGCAGCGTGGTGCTCGGCGCCGCGGACACCTTCCGTGCGGCCGCCGCCGACCAGTTGCAGACGTGGGGCGAGCGGGTGGGCGCCCACACGGTGCGCGGGCCGGAGGCGGGCGACCCGGCCAGTGTCGCGTTCGACGCGGTCAAGGAGGGCATCGCCGAGGGCGTGGACACGGTGCTCGTGGACACCGCCGGCCGCCTGCACACCAAGACCGGCCTGATGGACGAGCTGGGCAAGGTCAAGCGGGTGGTGGAGAAGCACGGTCCGGTCGACGAGGTGCTGCTCGTCCTGGACGCCACCACCGGTCAGAACGGTCTGGTCCAGGCCCGGGTGTTCGCCGAGGTGGTGGACATCACCGGCATCGTGCTGACCAAGCTGGACGGCACCGCCAAGGGCGGCATCGTGGTCTCGGTGCAGCGCGAGTTGGGTGTGCCGGTCAAGCTGATCGGCCTGGGCGAGGGGCCCGACGACCTGGCGCCGTTCGAGCCGTCCGCGTTCGTGGACGCGTTGATCGGCGACTGAGCGGGTTCGAGCTGCGACGCCGGGCGGGCCGACACGGCCCGTCCGGCGTTTTCGGGTCCGGACCCGGGTGGCGTCAGGACGCCAGCCACAGTCCTCGGCCGGTCGACGACGCGTCCTTGCGGTGGCACGCGTAGGCCAGCGTACCGAGCAGCAGACGGGCCTCCGGGAGCGCCGGGTCGCCGCTCTCGGGCGGGCGGATCCACTCCACCGGGCCGAGCATGCCCATCGGCGACGGCGGCGCGAACACGTAGTCGCCCTCACCGTGGCAGCGCAGGTCCAGGACGGCGTCGTCCCAACCCATCTGGTAGAGCAGGTGGGGTAGTTCGGCCGCCGCGCCGGGGGCGACCAGGAACGCGACCCGCCCGGTCGGCGTGGCCAGCACCGGGCCCAGCGGCGTGCCCATGCGCTCCAGCCGGACCAGCGCCCGGGTGCCCGCCTGGCGGGGCACGCTGATCGCGTCGAAGACCCGGCCGGTGGGGACCACGACCGTGCTGTCCGGCCACTGCGACCACAGGTAGCGCACCGCGGCCGGCGACGCGGTGGCCCGCTCCGACCAGCGCGGGTCCGCCGGGTGCATGCCGGGCGCGGCACACGTGACGCGGCCGCACGAACAGTGGGTGCCGCGTCCGTCGCGTACCAGGTGCGCACCCTGGGCCACCGGCCAGCCGCGTTCCTCCGCGAACTCGGCCACCGCCTGCCACAGTGCGGCCCGCGTACGCCGGCGCGATCCGAGCATGATGTCCATGTCCTCCCCAACGGCACTCATTACGTTTGGTTACGCTGTGACCGCAGAACGTCATCTCGACGGCTGTCGGCTCCGCGCGATATGAACAGGACCGGCAGTCGTCGTCGACGCTGTGTCGATGATCAGTCAAACGCCGGTTCCCCCCTGGCGCGTCCCGGGCGCGTGGGGTGGCGAAGCCTGGCGTTTGGCGCATCGACCGACGCCTGCGCGCGAGTTGCGAATACGTTCGGCGAACGGGCCTGCGCGTACGGTTCCCATCGGGGCCCGACGCCTGACCGGCCGGACCGCTGAGGGCATGGGGGCGATGCGGTGGCGACGACGCGAACGCGGGACGGCGGGTCCGCGGACGAACACGAGCCGGACGGCGGGCGGCAACCCAACGACCGGCTCGCCGCGTGGTTCGCCCGCAGCGGGTGGTCGAAGGGCGAGCTGGCCCGCCAGGTGAACCGGCACGCGCGGGCGATGTCGGCCCCCCACGTGAGCACCGACACCTCGCGGGTGCGCCGCTGGCTGGACGGGGAACAACCGCGCGAGCCGATACCGCAGATCCTGGCCGAGTTGTTCACCCGACGCTTCGGTCGGGTGGTCAGCATCGACGAGTTGGGCCTGCGCGAGCCGGACGAGCCGCACGGCGACTTCGGCGTGGACCTGCCCTGGACGTTCGAGACCGTGGTGGAGATCCTCGGCGAGTACACCCGCGGCGATCTGCTGCTGGGCCGACAGGAGTTCGTCGGCCCGGCGCTGCGCCTGGCGGCGGGCCGCGATCTGGTCGAACCGCTCCAGCGCTGGTCGGCGCCGCTGCCCGCGACACCGAGCGCGCCGTCGATCGGTGTCGGCGACCGTTCGGGGCCGGCTCGCCCGATGCGGCTGCCGGCCGCCGCGACCGAACATCTGCGCGACTCGGTGCGGTTGTTCCGGCGCTGGGACATGCAGGGCGGCGGCGGGCTGCGGCGCAAGGCGGTGATCGGACAACTCAACGCGCTCACCGACCTGTTGCGCACCGAGCGGTCGGCCGCCGTCCGGACCCGGCTGCTCGGTCTGACCGCCGAACTCGCTTTGCTCGCCGGGTGGATGTCCTACGACACCGGCCTGCAACCGGGCGCGCAGAAGTACATGGTGCTCGCGCTGCACGCCGCGAAGGAGTGCGACGACGCGCCGTTCGGGGCCAACGTGCTCGGGGTGATGTCCCGGCAGATGATCCACTACGAGCTGCCCGAGGACGCGCTGGAATTGATCCACCTGGCCCAGTACGGCAGCCGGGACACCGGCGGAGCGGGGCTCCAGGCGATGTTGTGCGCGCTGGAGGGGCGTGCGTACGCCGCGCTGGGCGACGCGGATCGATGTAGGCGCGCGCTGGGCCTGGCCGAACAGGCGCTGGCCGACAGCCGGCCCGGGACCGAGCCGGACTGGATCCGCTACTTCGACCGGGCCGAACTGCTCGCCGAGAGCGGGCACGCGTATCGCGATCTCGCCTACACCCGACCGGCGTTCGTGACCCCGGCCGGGGAGCGGCTGGGCGAGGCCGTACGGCTGCTGCGGGGCACCGACGAGTTCGTCCGCAGCCTCGCGCTCGCCCGGGTGGGGCTGGCCACGGTGTTCCTGATCGAGAACGACCCGCCGGCCGCGGTCGAGCAGGCCGGCGCGGCGCTGGAGATCGCCTCCCGGGTGCGCTCCGAGCGGCTGATCGTGCGGTTGCGGCGCACCGTCGAGGCACTGGCCGGGCGCTTCCCGAGCGATCCCGCGGTGCGCGACCTGGCCGCCCGGGTGGCCCGCGAGCTGCCCGAGGCGCCGTTCCCCACCGCGTGACGCGCGTCGGCCCCCGCCCGCGCGAGGCGGACGGGGGCCGAACGGCGGGGAGGCGGGACTACTTCAGCCCGACCCGGTCCATGAAGAAGACGCCGGTGTTGTACTGCGCGACACCGGTGACCTTCTTGTTGAACAGGACCCCGATCGAGGACTCGGCGTACGTCCACACCGGCAGGTCGGCGGACATCGCCTTCTGCAGTTCCGAGTAGGCCTTCTTGCGGATGGTCGGGTCGGTCGAGTTGCGGCCGGTCACCAGGGCCGCGTCCACCGCCGGGTTGTTCCAGCCGATGAAGTTGGTCGGGCTCTTGGAGAACCAGTTGTTGAAGGCCAGCGGCTCGGGGTCGACCAGCCACTGCTGGAAGAGCATCGCCTGGAAGTCGCGGCGGAACGCGTACTTCTCGATGTAGGCGCCGATCTCCAGCGGTTCCAGCTTCATCGAGACGTTCTTGTACTCGGCGAGCTGGGTCTGCATCCACTCGGCGACCTTGACCGAGGACGGGTTCTGCGGCAGCAGGTAGTTGAACTCGACCTTCTTGCCGTCGCGTTCGAGCTCGTCGAAGAGCTGCTTGGCCTTGGCCTTGTCGGGCGCGGCCTGCGCGCTCGCCGCGTCGTAGAACGGCGACTTCTGGGCGAAGTAGCCCTTCGCGGGCACGTAGCCGTTGGCGAGGGTCTTGGGGATGCCGGCCGGGTCCAGGGCGAGGGTGATCGCCTGCCGTGCCCGCGGGTCGTCGAACGGCGGCTTGGTCATGTTGAACTGGATCATCTGGCCGCCGTCGACCGAGCGCTGGACGACGCCGATCGCCTTCTCCGCCTGCGCGATGGTGGCGTTGTCGGAGCTCACGAAGATGTCCGCGCCGCCGCTGTTGACGGTGTTGTACTGCTGCTTGACGTCCGGCACGTTCTTGATGGTCAGCTTGTCCAGCTTGGGCAGACCCTTGTCCTTCTGCCAGTAGTTCTCGTTCTTGACGTAGACCTGCTGGCTGCCGCGGGTCCAGCTCTCCAGCTTGAACGGGCCGGCGCCGACCGGCTTGTTGCGGTACTCGTCCGGACCCTTGGCCAGCGACGCGGGCGACGCGATGTAGGTCAGGTCGATCGCGATCGCGCGGTCCAGGTTGGCGTTCGGCATGCCCAGCGGGGTGATCTCCAGCGTGGTCTCGTCGACCACCTTGCTGGTCAGCCCGGCGGCTATCTGGCGGTGCTGGGACTGGGTCTCCGCCTTCGCGTGCATGTCCCAGTTGAACTTGACCGCCTCGGCGTTCAACGGCGTGTTGTCGGAGAACACGACCCCCGGCCGGAGCTTGAGCTGCCAGGTCTTGCCGTTGTCCGAGGTGGCCAGGCTCGCACCGAGGTGCGGCTTGACCGAGTTGTCCGCCGCGTCGATGTAGAACAGCGGGTCGTACAGTGCCGCCAGGCGCGGCTCGTCCGCCACCGCGACGGACGCGGCCTTGAACGGGTCGAGCGAGGCGGAGTCCTGGACGGCCAGCATGGTCATGCTGCCGCCGGACTTGGCCTCGCCCTGGACGGTCGACTGTTTGCCGCCCGAGGAGCCGGAGTCGTCCGATCCGCCACACGCGGTGGCCGTGATACCGAGGACCACCATCATCGAGACGAGAGCCGTGCGACGTGCGGTCGTGCGTCGTGCAGACAACGTTCTTGCCACCTCCGCCGGGAACAACACAAGTGGTGCCGGGAGCCATGAGCTGTGGAGCGGGCACTGCCGAATCGGTACTGCGTGCGGCACACCGTAGGTCCACTCGGCGCAACTTGCACGACCTGTAAGCCGATCTGTTACATCGTTACAGACAGTTGTCGAATCGTGTCGGGAGACCGGACTTTCCGGCCCGGGAGGTGGCCGGGAAGCCCGCTCGCGGATTGCGAACGGGCCTCCCGGACACCCGAGGTGACGGTGTGTCGGATCAGCCGGAGGCGATCCGGGACCGGCGTTCGGCTACTTCAGGCCGACCCGGTCCATCAGCATGCCACCGTCCTGCACACCCACCACACCCACGGCCCTGGGGCCGGAGATGATGTTGGTGACCGCCTCCTGGTAGGCGAGCATCGGCAGGTCCTTGACGAGCACCTTCTGCAGGTCGGAGTAGGCGGCCTTGCGCGCCGCCTCGTCGGTGGTGGAGCGGCCCTTGATCAGCGCCGCGTCCGCCTCGGGGCTCTTGTACCCGGTGAAGTTCAACGGGGTCTGCGAGAACAGGCTGTTGAACAGCACCGGTTCCGGGTCGCTGGACCAGATCTGGTAGAGCGCCGCGGTGTAGTTCTTCTGCACCGTCAGGCGCAGGTAGTAGCTGGCCACCTCGGCCTTGTCGAGCTTGACCTCGACGTTCTTGAAGGCGTTGAGCGCAGTCATGGTGTACTCGGAGGTCGCGTTGGAGGTCGGGTTCTCCGGGACCAGGTAGTTGAACTTGACCGGCTTGCCCTCGGCCGCGAGTTCGTCGAAGAGCTTCTGCGCCTCGACCTTGTTCGGACTCGGCTGCGCGGCGGTGGCGTCGGTGAAGGTCTTGCCGCTGTGGAAGATGCTCTTGGCCGGGGTCGCCGTGCCCGCGTACATCTTCTGGTTCAGGTCGACCGGGTCGAGCGCGAGCGCGACCGCACGGCGCGCGCGAGCGTCGTCGAACGGCGCCGTCGAGGTGTTGAAGACGATCATCTGGCCGCCGTCGAGGGTGAACGGCGTGACGCCCAGGCCGCCTTCCTGCGCTGCCTTGGTCTTCTGCGGGTCGATGGTGAAGGTGATGTCCGCGCCACCGGCCTTGATCGTGTCGACCTGCTGCTTGACGTCGTTGACCACCTTGATGGTCAGCGTGTCCAGGTAGGGCTTGTCCGGTCCCTGCCAGTAGTTCGGGTTCTTCTCGAACACCATCTGGCTGTCCCGGGTCCAGGACTTGAGGACGAACGGACCGGCTCCGACCGGCTTTTCGCCCTTGGGGTCGGCCGCGTACTGCTTGGGCGACTCGATGTAGGACAGCTCCGAGGCCACCGTGCGGTCGAAGTTCGCGTTCAGCATCGGCAGCGTGATCCTGAGCGTCAGCGGGTCGGCCACCTCCAGCCCCAGGCCGCTCGCGGCCGGGCGGTGCTGGCTGAGCACCTCCGGCTTGGCGTGCATCTCCCAGTTGAACTTGACGGCGGCGGCGTCCAGCGGGGTGCCGTCGCTGAACTTGACGTTCGGCTTGACCTTGAGCGTCCAGACCTTGCCGCCGTCGTCGCTCTTGAGGCTCTCGCCGATCTGCGGGACCACCTTGTTCTGCGTGTTGTCCACGTAGAACAGCGCGTCGTAGACGGCGAGCATGCGGTTGAGGTCGGTGACCGCCGCGTACGACGCGTTGAACGGCGTCATGCTGCGCGCGTCGGACACGGTGAGCAGGGTCAGGTTGCCGCCCTTCTTGGCACCCGCGGACGCGTTCGGGTCGGCCTTGCCGCCGGCGGCGTCGTCCCCGCCGCCACACGCGGCGAGGGTCAGGGCGAGTGCGGAAACGCCGGCGATGGCCGCCGAGCGCTTTCGTGCGTTGTTGCCGAGGTTGCTGCTCATGTGACTCCTCCGTTGTCACAAGGCACATCCGATCCCCGTTCGGATCGGGTGCTGTGGTGCTGTGGTGCACGGCCGGGTGGTGTGCGCGACACCGAGAACACCGGGTCGCGCCGGCCACCCGGCCGGGTCTGTGGGGGTCAGCCGCTCATCAGCGCCGCCCGATGGCGTCGAAGTGGATCAGGCCGTCGTTGAACAACTGGATCCCGACCAGGTCGGCCCGGTGTACCGCGCCGATGACCGCCGACGAGTAGACCCAGAACGGGAGATCGCGATTGACCTGGTTCTGCAACCGGGTGTAGGCGTCCCGCCGCGAGGACGCGTCGGTGGATCGCCGACCGTCCTCCAGAGCGGCGTCCACGACGTCGTTCGCGTAGCCGGTGATGTTGCTCAAACCGGCCTTGCTGTACAGGAATTGATAGATCGTCGGCTCGACGTCGTCGGCCCAGAGCTGACATACGGTGGCGTCGAAGTCGCTGCCCGCCAACCGGGTCACCAGCGAGGCCATGTCGGTGATCTCGACGATCACGGTGACGCCCGGATAGCCCTCCAGGGTCTGCCGGATGTACTCGGCGGTGCCGCGCATCTTGACGTTGTCGGGCACCAGGTAGCGGAAGACGAACGGTTTCTTCCCGTTGTTGGTGAGCTGCGCGAACAGCGCGCGGGCCTCGTCGGGCCGATTCTCCGGCGCGGCCAGGTTGACGTTCGCCAGCGGCGACGTGGCGTCGAAGATGCCACGCGCCGATTCGCCCCGGCCGCCGTAGAAACGCCGGTTGATCTCGGCGCTGCTGAGCGCCAGCGCCACCGCTCGGCGGGCGGCCGGATCCTGGAAGACTCCCTTGCGCACGTTGAAGGCGACCATCAGTCCGCCGTTGAGACGGGTGTCCTCGGCGACCAGTCCGTCCGCGCGGGCCTGCGCCACACTCTGCGGATCGATGGTCAGGGTGAGGTCGGCCCGCTTTGCCCGGATCGACTTGTTCGCGCCCTCGACATCCTTGTCCACCCGGAAGACCACCTCGTCGAGGTAGGGCCGATTCCGTTGCCAGTACTGGGGATTGCGCTCCAGCCGCAACTCCTTGCCCGGCTCCCAGCTCTTCACCTTGAACGGGCCGGCGCCCACCGGCGCGTGCTTGAGTTCGTAGCGGCCGTCGGCGGTGGCGACCAGGCGTCGGGGCGCGACGAAGGAGAGGTTGCGCGCGATGGTGTGGTCGAAGTTGGCGTTCGAGGAGGGCAGTTCGATCCGCAACTGGAGCGTGGAGACCTCGGTCAGCAGCACCCCGCGCAGCGGACCGCCGACCAGCGAGCGCACCGTGGGGTCGCGGTGCGCCTCCCAGTTCGCCTTGACCGTGCCGGCGTCGAGCGAACTGCCGTCGCTGAACCGCACGTCCGGACGCAGGGTCAGGGTCCAGATCCGCGCGCTCTGGTCGGAGACCAGCGATTCGGCCAGCTTGGGGCGCACCCCGCCCGTGCTCGGATCGGTCCACACCAGGACGTCGTACAGCGCGGCCAACCGGTTCGAGTCGGCGACGCTGGAGTAGGAGGCGGTGAACGGGTCGAGTCCGCGCTCCTCGCCGGGCATCAGGATCGTGACCGAACCGCCGTGCTCGGGCTCACCGGAGGAACTCCCGGAGTCGGAGGAGTCCAGACCGCAGCCCGCCGTCGCCAGCACCGTCGCCGCCGCGAGAGCGAGGGCCAGTCGGCGGCGCAGGCCGCGGCACGGTGGTCGTCGCAAGGGTGTTTTCGGGTGGGTTACCACTGCCGGCCTACCTACCTATCACTGTGGGGTTCGAACGTGCCTCGTGCGTCGGTGCAGTCGTGCAGTCGTTCCGGAAGTGCGGTAGCGCTGTGGTGCGGCGGTTCGCGCCCGAGTCGCGGCGGAACCGGGTGCGTCCGCATGGCGGGCGTGATTCGGCCCGGGGGTACGGAGGGACGTCCCGCCCGGGCACACGGGCCCGGGCGGGACGGGTGGATCCACTAGCCGGTGGTGCCGATCCGGTCCCACAGGATGGCGCCGTCGTTGGCCAACTGGATGCCGGTGATCCTGGGGCTGTAGACCGCGGCGGTGACCGCTTCCTGGTAGACCCAGAACGGCATGTCCTTGTTCACCTGCAGCTGTACACGCGTGTACGCGTCGCGTCGCTGGGCGGGGTCGGTCGTCCTGCGCGCGTCCTCGAGCGCGGTGTCGACCGCCTGGTTCTCGTAATTGCTGTTGTTCGGCATGCTCTTGCTGTGCAGCAGATCGTAGATGCCCGGCTCCGGGTCGTCGATCCATTGCTGACCGAGAGCGGCGGCCCACTCCGTGTTGCCGCTGCGGACGGTCTTGACGTAGGTCGCGATGTCGACGACCTTGACCTCCATCTCGACGCCGGGGTAGGTGTTCAGGACCTGCTTCATGTACTCGGCGACCCGGATCGACGCGGGAGCCTGCGGCACCCAGTAGGTGAACTTGAGCGGCTTGGTGCCGCCCGCCGTCACGTCGTCGAAGAGCTCCTTGGCCCGCTTCGGGTCGTTCTCCGAGGCCGCGAGTTGGATGTTGGCCACGGGGGAGGACGCGGCGAAGATGCCCTTGGCGGGCGTACCCTTGCCGCCGAAGAACTTCTGGTTGATCTCGATCCCGTTGAACGCGTAGACGAACGCGCGGCGGGCCCGCAGATCCTTGAACGGCGCGACGCTGAGGTTGAACACGACCATCTGGCCGCCGTTCAGCCCGATCCGCGTCACGCCCAGCTTCTTCTCCTCGGCCTGTGCGGTGGCGAGCGGGTCCACCGCGACGGTCAGGTCGGTCTTGCCCTCGTCGACCGCGGTCACCGAGTGGTTGACGTCGGTGTCCACCGTGATGGTCAGGTTGTCCAGGTGTGGCAGACCCTTGTCGAGTTGCCAGTAGTCGGGGTTTCGGGTGAAGGTCTGCTTGACCCCGCGATCCCACTTCACCAGCTTGTACGGACCCGCGCCGACCGGCTTGTCACCGATTCCGGTGGGACTGGCCCGAAGCGCGGTGGGCGAGGCGATGTAGGAGAGGTTGCGGGTCACCAGGTGGTCGAAGTTCGCGTTCTCGGTGACCAGCTTGATGTCGAGGGTGAGCGGGTCGCTGACGGCGAGCGAGAGGATCGCACTCGCCGCGCCGCGCTGGAAGGAACCGACCTTGGGGTCCTTGTGGCGGTCCCAGTTGAACCGGACGGCCTCGGCGTCGAACACCGTGCCGTCGCTGAACTTCACGTTGGGCTTGAGCTTGAGTCGCCACGTGTCGGCCTTGGGGCCGTTGATCGCCAGCGACTCGGCGATCTGCGGGCGCACACTGCCGGTGGTGGGGTCCGCCCACACCAGCGAGTCGTAGAGCGCCTGCATGCGACTGCCGTCGGCGACGTTGACGTACGACGTGGAGAAGGGGTCCAGGCTGGTGGAGTCGCCCGGGAGGCTCATCGTGAGCGAGCCGCCCTGCTTGGGCGTGCCCGCGGCCGACGGCTTGGTCTCGTCGTCGCCCCCGCAACCGGCGAGGACGGTGGCCAGTGCGGTCGCGACGACCAGCACGGTTATTCGGCGCCGGGGACGGGAACGGCGCGTGGATCGAAGGGACAACGGGGAAGTACGAGTCACTGCAGGGCCAACCTTCACCTGACGGACCGCCCGGGCTTCCGTGGCCGGGCGGCGGACGTGCTTGGTGCCGGGTACGTCGGCCGACTCGGGGGGAGAGGGCGACGGCGCCCCGGGTGGAGCATGGTGGTGCGTCCGTGCGGCTGTGCTGTCGTGCGGTGGTGCGTGCTACTCGGATGTCTGCGGCCCGGAGTCGAGACACGTGAAGGCCGGGAATCACGAAGGTGATTCCCGGCCTCCACGAACCGACTGGTAAGGGTGCCGTCCCTTTCTACTGCCTTCCGGCGATCTGGTCCATCAAGATCGGGTCACTGTTGTACTTCTGATGACCAGTCAGTCCTTTTTGCCGATGCGATCGAAGAGGAAGATGCCGTCGTTGGACAGTTGCACGCCGGTCACCCCGGAACGGAACACCCCCGCCACCACCGCCTCCTGATAGACCCACAGCGGCATGTCCCGGTCCAACTGGAGCTGGAGCTGCGTGTAGGCGGCGCGACGCCGGGACGGGTCGGTGGTGTTGCGGGCGTCGTCGAGTGCCCGGTCCACCACGTCGTCGCCATAGAAGCAGCAGTTGCTCGGGCTGCCCCGGTGCAGGTACTGGTAGACCACCGGCTCGGGGTCGTCGGCGAGCAACTGGCTGACCTTGACGTCGAACGCCTCGGCCAGGTTGGAGCGCTTGACGAACTCGGAGAGGTCGGCGGTCTCCACGTCGAGCGCGACGCCGGGGTACCGCTCCAGCGTCTCCTTCATGTAGCGGCCCAGTTCGTCGATCGCGCCGCTCTTGGGCGCGAAGAACTTGATCCGCATCGGCTTGGCGCCGTGCTCGGTCACCCTGTCGAACAACTCGGCGGCCTGCTGCGGCTTGTTCTCCGGCGCGGACAACTGCGGGTTGGCCAGCGCGGTGGCCTGGTTGAAGATGCCACGCGCGGGGGTGCCCGCGCCGCCGTACACGCGCTTGTTGATTTCCTCGCTGCTCAGCGCCAGCACGATCGCGCGGCGCACCTCGGGGTTGGCGGTGGGGCCGCCGGAGGTGTCGAAGCTCAGCAGTTGGCCACCGGAGAGCGCGAGCGACTCGACGCCGATGCCCGCGTCGCGCGCGGCCTTGAGGGTGAACGCGTCGCTGACGTTGGCGACGTCGGCCTTGCCCTTCTTCACCTTGTCCACCGCCGCGCTGCCGGAGCCCTCGAAGCGGAAGGTGAGGCTGTCCAGGAACGGCTTCGCCGGGCCCTGCCAGTAGGTCGGGTTCTTCACCAGGGTCAGGTGGTCACCCTTGACCCAGCCGCCCGGGGGGAGCATGAACGGGCCCGCGCCGACCGGGTGTTCGGCCAGCTTGTCGACGCCCTCGGCGATCGCCTTGGGCGAGGCGATGAAGGACAGGCTGCGTGCGACCAGGCGGTCGAAGTTGCCGTTCGGCTTGTCCAGGATGATCCGCAGTTCGAGCGCGTCGGCGCCGATCTGGCTCTTCATGCCCACGGTGGCGTCCCGCTGCCGGGATTTGGTGGTGGGCACCGCGTGCGTGTCCCAGTTGATCTTGACGGACGCGGCGTCGAAGACCGTGCCGTCGGTGAACCTGAGGTTGGGCCGGATCCGCAGGCTCCAGATCTTGTTGCCGCCGCCCTCCACCGGGGCCAGGCTCTCGGCGAGCTGCGGCTGCACCGAGCCGGTGACCGGGTTCGTCCAGACCAGGCTGTCGTACAGCGCCGCCATCCGGTTTCCGTCCGCCTGCGCGGCGTACGAGGGCAGGAAGGGGTCGAGGCTGCGGGCGTCGGCGGTGGCCAGGACGTCCAGCGAGCCGCCGGCCTTGGGCGTGCCCGCCGCGCTGGGGATCTCACCGGACTCGGCACCACAGCCGGCCGCGGCCAGGAGGCCGATCGCCGCGATCACGGCGGCGGTGCGACGGCGTGCCCGAAGGGCGAAGGTTCGTGCGTGTGCCACTGGAAACGTCCTCAAGCATGGAGCAGGCCGGCCGAAGGCCGGCTGCCGCGCGGTCAGCGCGGTCAGCGCCGTGAGGCTATAGGTCGACACGTGTCGCATCGTCGACGGGATGCCCGATTCGGCCCCCGATCGCTCGGCCCGGACACGCCCGTGTACGGACAGCGACGCGGTACGGCCGGGTCGGCCGTACCGCGTCGGGTGTCGGTGCTCAGTCCCGCTCGGTCGCCTCGGCCTTGGTCGTGGGCTTGGCCCCGGCGTCGGCCGCCGGCTCCGCCGCTGCCTCCGCCTCCGGGTCGGATTCGGCCGCGGCCTCGGTGACCGGCTCGGACTTCGACGCGGCCTCGGTCCCGGTCTTCGTCTCGGGCGCCGGCTCGACCTCGCTTCCGGACTTCGACGTGACCTCGGCCTTCGACGCGGCCTCTGCCGGTGCCTCGGAACGTGCCTCGGCCTCGGGGTCGGGCTCCGCGGCCGAGACGGCGCGGTCGAACACGGCCGCCTCGCCCACCAGCGGGAAGTGACACGCGACCCGGTGCCCCGGCGCGATCTCGCGCAGCGTCGGTACGTGCGCCGCGCACTCGTCGCGCGCGATCGGGCAGCGGGTCCGGAACCGGCAGCCGCTGGGCGGGTTCATCGGCGAGGGGATCTCGCCCTTGAGCGCGGGACCGGCCGGCGCCGCCGCGGGGTCGGGCGCGGGCACCGCGTCGAGCAGGGCGCGCGTGTAGGGGTGCGCGGGCGAGTCGTAGATCGCCGCGGTGTCGCCGGTCTCGGCGATGGTGCCCAGGTACATCACCGCGACGTCGTCGCTGATGTTGCGCACCACCGCGAGGTCGTGCGCGACGAAGATCATCGACACGCCGGTGCGGGTCTTCATCTCGTCGAGCAGGTCCAGCACCTGCGCCTGCACCGACACGTCCAGGGACGCCACCGGCTCGTCGCAGATCAACAGGTCGGGGTCGACCACCATGGCCCGGGCGATGGCGATCCGCTGGCACTGTCCGCCGGAGAACTGATGCGGACGCCGATCGGCGACCAGTTCCGGGTCCAGGCCCACCTGGCGCAGCACCGCCTCCACCCGCGGGCGGATCTCCTCGGCGGACAGGCCGGAGATGACCAGCCCCTCGGCGACGATGTCGAAGATCTTGCGACGCGGGTTCAGCGCCGAGATGGGGTCCTGGAACACCATCTGGATCCGCCGGCGCATGGTGCGCAGGCCGGCCTTGGGCAGCGTGGTCAGTTCCTGCCCGTCGAACCGGACCGAGCCCTCGGACGGCTTGGTCAACTGCAGGATGGCCCGGGCCAGCGTGGACTTGCCGCAGCCGGACTCACCGACCAGACCGAGCGTACGGCCGCGCCCGAGTTCGAAGCTCACGCCCGCGACGGCGTTCATCATCCCGCCGGGCACCCGGAAGCGCTGGACCAGGTCGGTGACCGTGAGCAGCGGGTCGGTGCCGGTCGCGGGCTCGGCGGCGGGCTTGGTGTCCAGGGCGAGCGCGCCCGGCGCGGTGCCGTCGGCGGTCATGCGGAGGTCTCCTTGATCAGGGACGGCGGCCCGGTCGCGTCGTCCGCGGCGACGGCGACGTCCTCGCCGACGGGGTGGTGGCAGGCGAACCGGTGCGTGCCCAGTTCGTCGCCCAACTCCGGCCGCTCGGTCCGACACAGGTCGTCCGCCGCCGTGCACCGGGCCGCGAACGCGCAGCCGGACTTGAGCGTGACCAGGTCGGGCGGCGCGCCCGGGATCGCCCGCGGGCGCTGCTCGCGGGGCACGTCCAGGCGCGGCACGGCGCCCAGCAGGGCCTCGGTGTAGCGGTGCCGGCGGTGGGCGAACAGGTCGGCGGTGGGCGAGTGTTCGACCATGCGGCCGGCGTACATCACGGCGATCTGGTCGGTCCGCCCGGCCACCACGCCCAGGTCGTGGCTGACCAGGATCATGCCCATGCCGCGTTCGGCCTGGATCTCCTGGAGCAGGTCGAGGATCTGCCGCTGCACGGTCACGTCCAGCGCGGTGGTCGCCTCGTCCGCGATCAGCACGTCGGGGTCGCACGCGAGCGCCATCGCGATGGTCACCCGCTGGCGCATACCGCCGGAGAGCTGGTGCGGATACTGCCGGGCGCGCTTGACCGGCTCGGGGATGCCGACCAGCGTGAGCAGTTCGATCGCGCGCTCGCCGGCCTCCTTCTTGCCCATGCCCAGGTGCAGCCGCATCGATTCGGTGAGCTGGCGGTCGATCCGCAGCACCGGGTTGAGCGAGGTCATCGGGTCCTGGAAGACCATCGCGATCCGGTTGCCCCAGATCGTGCGGGCCTCCTTGCGCGGTACGCCGACCAGTTCGCGGCCGTCCAGGCGCACGCTGCCGTGGATGTCGGCGATCGAGGGGCAGATGCCCATCAGCGAGCGCACCAGCATCGACTTGCCCGAGCCGGACTCGCCGACCAGGCCGAGCGTCTCGCCGCGTTCGATGCTGAAGGAGACCCCGTCCACCGCCTTGAGCAACCCGCGCGGGGTGTCCAGGTGGACCCGCAGGTCGGTGGCCCGCAGCAGTGGTGCGTCCGGCGTGGGCGAGCCGGTCGTCTTCGGCTCCGCCATGGTCACCACGCCACCTTCGCGCCGCGCGGCTGTTGGATCCCGTCCATGAGAGCGGTCCCGTCTGTGTGAGGGGGTCGAAGAACGGGATCGACGGCGGCCCTCGGGGCGAGGGCCGGCGCCGATCCCTCGGCTACAGCTTGGTGTCGCGGACGTCGAACTTCGCGCGCAGCCGGTCGCCGATGACGTTGAGCGAGAAGACGGTCAGGAAGAGCACGCCGCACGGCACGAACACCTGGGACGGATACAGCGAGAGGTCGTCCTTGGCGGCGTTGATCATGCCGCCCCAACTGGGCATCGGCGGCGGGATGCTCAGGCCGAGGAAGGACAGCGAGCCCTCCGCGACGATCAGCACCGCCATCACGATCACCGAGTACGACATCACCGCCGGGAACGTGTTGGGCAACAGTTCCTTGAAGATGATCCGACCCGGACCCGCTCCCATCGCCTTGGCCACCGTGACGTACTCGCGGTTGGACTGGGCGATCGCGCTCGCCTTGGTCAGCCGGGTGAAGCCGGGGATGGTCAACACGGCGAGACCGGCGGTGATGCTGGTCTGCGACGGCTCGTACACCGAGGACAGCGCGAGCAGCAGGATCAGCGGCGGAAAGGCGAGCAGCGCGTCGGAGCACAGGTCGATGATCATCTCGGTGACGCCGCGGAAGTAGGCCGCGACCAGACCGAGCAGGCCGCCGATCACCACGCCGACCACGACCGACACCAGCGCGACGATCATCGACACGCGTGCGCCGAAGGCGAGCCGGGTCAGGTGGCTGCGGCCGAGGCCGTCGGTGCCGAGGAACTCCGGCCAGGCCGCGAAGGGCTTCTGCTTCGCCTCGCCGAACGCCTTGCCGTACTCGTGCGGGAAGACGCCGGGGGCGATCAGGCTCAGCAGCGCGCCGAGCAGCACGATGCTCATCCACGCGATGGCGAACCAGAGCAGGATGCTGGGGCGCTTGCGGGCCTTGCCGCTCTTGGCCCGCTTGACCTGCGAGGGGCGCAGTCCGGTGGGTTCGGCGGCGCCCAGGGCGGGCTCGGGCGCGGTTTCGAGTGTGCTCATCGGGCCCTCACTCTCGGGTCGATGAGGGAGTAGCCGATGTCCACGAGCGTGTTGAGCAGCACGTAGATGATCGCGATCACCACGACCGTGCCCTGCACGACGGGGATGTCCTTGCCGTTGATCGCCTGGTACATGCCCTGTCCCAAGCCGGGGATGGCGAAGTAGGACTCGACGATGACCGTACCGCCGATCAATCGACCCAGGGTCAGGCCGGAGACGGTCAGCAGCGAGAAGGACGAGGGTCGCAGCGCGTGCCGGAAGAGCACGTACGGCGTGGACAGACCCTTGGACCGCGCGGTCAGGATGAAGTCCTCCTGGAGCGTGGCGAGCATGTCGCTGCGCAACAGGCGTTGGAACTGCGGGATCTCCGCGAGTGCCAGGGCAAGGGCGGGTAGGAACGCGAACTCGATGTTCTTGGCGAAGTCGACCGAGATGTACTCCCAGCCCGTCGGCTTGAACGCGAGCATCATGTTCGGGTTCGCGAAGAAGTAGACGAGGATGAACACGCTGACGAAGGTGGGGATCGACAGCAGGCCCGAGGAGAGCCCGCCGATCACGCGGTCGACGCGACCGCCCGCCTTCGCGGCCGTCCACACGCCCAGCGGCACGGCCACGATCAGGGCCATGAGCAGGGCGAAGACGGCGAGTTCCAGGGTCACCGGGAACCGCTCGCTGATGCCGTCCATGACGGAGGTCCGGGTCTTCAGGGACTCCCCGAGGTCGCCGGTGAGCGCGTTGCCCACCCAGGTCACGTATCGGACGGGCAGCGACTTGTCGTACCCGAACTCGTGCTCCAGGTCCTTGAGGTCCTGCGGTGTGGAGCCGGGGCCGAGCATCTGGGCGACCGGTGAGCCGTCCACCAGGTCGGGCAGGGCCGTGGTCGCGAACGTGACCAGGAACAGCACCGGAATCAGGGCCAGCAACTTGCGACCGAGCAGGCGCAACACGACGGTGTCACCCCCTCTCGCTGGTCTGGTCGGTTGACGAGGTCTGTTGAACATTCCGTGCGGTGGTGCGTTCGCGCGAAACCGCCGAATCCCGGACAGGGCCGTTCACCTGTGGTGACACGTGCCTTGACGGGTCGTCAGTTAAGCGCGGTGATTAATTACGGCAGTGGGCGCGATCAATGTCAATGGATTCACGGCAACCGTTAGCGGGTCGAAAACGTCGGTCCCGAACCGGAGGGTTGCCCTCCGTCCGCACGTGTCGACCTGCGCGAATAAGGTGCGGAGGCCAACTAACTGACGGTGCGTCAGATGTCGTCGACGGGCTGTGTGTGGGTCGCCCGCCGCTCATCCGCCGGACACCCACACACGCGTCGCGCGCGCGACCCCGAGCCGCCCGGGCCGTGCCACCCGTAGCTCCGCGCGAGCGGCGCGATCCGGCCGGCTCGGCGCGTGAGCGGACGTTCATCCGCCGGAAACACATGTGCGCCAAGCGTCACGTCGGCGAAACACGTCGCGCCACGGCGTGAAACCTCACACCCCGAAGCTCCTTCCCATGAGCTCCCGGAGGTCGGCCGGGGCCACGGAGAAGAGAGGCAGAGTATGGACACGGGTAACACCGCATTCGTACTCCTGAGCGCCGCACTGGTCATGCTCATGACGCCCGGGCTGGCGTTCTTCTACGGCGGCATGGTCCGCGTGAAGAGCGTCCTGAACATGCTGATGATGAGCTTCATCTGCCTGGCTGTCGTGACGGTGCTGTGGGTGCTCTACGGGTTTTCGATGACGTTCAGTACGGACGCCTTCGGCGGGTTGGTCGGCAACCTCGACTGGTACGGCATGCGCGACATCGGGGTCGCGGAGTTGTGGGACGGCTACACGATCCCGGTGACGGTGTTCGCGGCCTTCCAGCTGATGTTTGCGATCATCACCCCGGCGCTGATCAGCGGCGCAGTCGCGGACCGCACCAAGTTCACCGCCTGGGCCGTGTTCGTGGCGTTCTGGGTGACCCTGGTCTACTTCCCCATCGCGCACTGGGTCTGGGCCGCGGACGGCTGGCTGTTCGAGAAGGGCGTGATCGACTTCGCCGGCGGTACGGCGGTGCACATCAACGCCGGTATCGCCGCACTGGCCCTGGTCCTGGTGATCGGCAAGCGGGTCGGCTTCAAGCGTGACCCGATGCGCCCGCACAACCTGCCGCTGGTGATGATCGGCGCCGGCCTCCTGTGGTTCGGCTGGTTCGGCTTCAACGCCGGCTCCTGGCTCGCCGCGGACGGCGTCACCGGCCGGGCGCTGATCAACACCCAGATCGCCACCGCCGCGGCCATGCTCGGCTGGCTGTTCCTGGAGAAGATCCGCGACGGACACCTGACCACCCTGGGCGCCGCGTCCGGCGCGGTGGCCGGCCTGGTCGCGATCACCCCCGCGTGCGGTGCGCTCAGCCCGCTCGGTTCGATCGCGCTGGGTCTGGTCGCGGGCGCGGTCTGCGCCTGGGCGGTGGGCCTGAAGTACAAGCTCGGCTACGACGATTCGCTCGACGTGGTCGGCGTGCACCTGGTCGGCGGCATCATCGGCTCGCTCGCCCCCGGCTTCCTGGCCACCGGCCACATCCAAAACGATGTCGAGGGCCTGTTCTACGGTGGGGGCTTCGACCAGCTGGGCAAGCAGCTGATCGGCGTCGGTGCCGTCCTCGCCTACTCCTTCGTCGTCACCTTCATCCTGGGCACGGTCATTCACAAGACCATCGGCTTCCGGGTGTCCGAGGACGACGAGGTGGCCGGCATCGACCGGGTCGAGCACGCCGAGACCGGGTACGACTTCGCCGCACTCGGCGGTTCCACCCGACCGTCGGCGGGCATCGGCACCTCTACGGGCGCGGGCGCCGCGGCCCCCGCCGACACGAAGGTGGATGCGTGAAGCTCATCACGGCGGTGATCAAGCCGCACCGGCTCGACGACGTCAAGAACGCCCTCCAGGCGTTCGGCGTGCACGGCCTCACCGTGACCGAGGCGAGCGGCTACGGCCGGCAGCGCGGCCACACCGAGGTCTACCGAGGCGCCGAGTACCAGGTCGACCTCGTGCCCAAGGTCCGGATCGAGGTCGTCGCGGACGACGAGGACGCCGAGGAACTGCTGGACGTGCTGGTCAAGGCCGCGCGCACCGGCAAGATCGGGGACGGCAAGGCCTGGATCGTCCCGGTGGACAGTGTGGTCAGGGTGCGTACCGGCGAACGCGGCCCGGAAGCCCTGTAGGACCCCCGATGGCCGGTCCCGCCCCGAAGCGAGTCTTCGGGGACGGGTCCGGCCATCGGCCTTCGCGTCGACCGCTCGCGGTGCTCGGCCACCTTGCCCCGGCCCACGTCGGGGCACACTTCGGCCGGCGCGTGTGAACGAGGGAGCAGGCCCCATGCAACCGACCCCCACTTCGCGCTACACCCGGGCCAGGGACGACCTCCTGGCCGATCCCGCCGGCCCCACCGGGGCGGCCCGCCGACAGGCGCTGGGCGCGCTGTCGGATCGCTGGCTGACCGAGCTGTTCACCGGCGCGGGCGCGCCCGCACAGGGCGTCTCGCTGGTCGCGGTCGGCGGCTACGGCCGGCGCGAGTTGTCCCCCGGCAGCGACCTGGACGTGGTGCTGCTGCACGAGGGCCGGCGCGGGGTCGGCGAACTCGCCGACGCGATCTGGTACCCGGTGTGGGACGCCGGCATCGCGCTGGACCACTCGGTGCGCACCCCCGACGAGGCCCGCCGGGCCGCCGCCGAGGACCTGCGGGTGCAGACCGGCCTGCTCGACATCCGGCACATCGCGGGCGACGCCGACCTGACCGCCGCGCTGCGCACCTCGATGTTCACCGCGTGGCGCGCGGCCGCGGTCAAGCGGCTGCCCGAACTGCTCGCGGCCTGCCGAGAACGCGCGGAGCGGCACGGCGAGGTCGCCTTCCTGCTCGAACCCGACCTCAAGGAGGCCCGGGGCGGCCTGCGCGACGCCACCGCGCTGCGGGCGATCTCGGCCTCGTGGATCGCGGACGCGCCGCACGAGGAGGTGGACACCGCGCGGGCCACGCTCCTGGACGTGCGGGACGCGCTGCACCTGGTCACCGGACGCGGCTCGGACCGGCTGCTGCTCCAGGAGCAGGACGCGGTCGCCCGGCGGCTGGGGCTGCTGGACGCGGACACCCTGCTGCGCCGGGTCTCCGAGGCGGCGCGGGCGCTGACCTACGCGGGCGACGTGACCTGGCGCGAGGTCTCCCGGGTGCTCGCGGCGCGCGAGGCCGGCTCGGGGGTGCGTCGGTTGCGCCGGGCCCGGGCCGGGGTGTCCGCGCGTACGCCACTGGCCGAGGGCGTGGTCGAGTACGCCGGCGAGGCGGTGCTGGCCCAGGCCGCGCAGCCGGCCCGGGACCCGGTGCTGCTGCTGCGCGCCGCCGCGGCCGCCGCGCAGGCCGGCCTGCCGCTGTCCCGGCACACCGTGGACCGGCTGGAGCTGGAGTGCCCGCCGCTGGCCGATCCGTGGCCGCCCGCCGCGCGTGAGGCGTTCGTGGCGCTGCTCGGCGCCGGGCGCGACGTGTTGCCGGTCTGGGAGGCGCTGGAGTCCAAGCGGCTGATCACCCGATTGCTGCCGGACTGGGAACGGGTGCGCTGTCGCCCGCAGCGCAACGCGGTGCACCGCTTCACCGTCGACCGGCACCTGATCGAGACCGCGGTCGAGGCCGCCGCGCACACCCGGCGGGTGGCCCGGCCCGACCTGCTGCTGGTGGCCGCGCTGCTGCACGACATCGGCAAGGGCTGGCCGGGCGACCACAGCGTGAGCGGCGAGGTGATCGCGCGGGAGGCGGCCGCGCGGATGGGCTTCGCCAAGGACGACGTGGACGTACTGGGCACCCTGGTGCGCCACCACCTGCTGCTGGTGGACACCGCGACCCGGCGCGACCTGGACGATCCGACCACGGTGGCGGCGTTCGCCGAGGCGGTGGGCGGCGTGGAAACCCTCGAACTGCTCCACGCGCTCACCGAGGCCGACGCCGCCGCCACCGGACCCGCCGCGTGGAGCGAGTGGCGGGACGCCCTGGTCCGGGACCTCGTCGCCCGGACCAGGGCGGTGTTCGCCGGCCGGCCGGCCCCGGCGGTGCCCGAGCGGAGCGTCACCGCCGATGTACCGGGCGAACTCCCGGTGGTTCGCCTGGAACCGCTGCCCTTCGGCGCGGAGGTGACCATCGCGGCGGCCGACCGGGTCGGCCTGATGGCGCTCGCCGCCGGCGTGCTGGCCCTGCATCGGCTCACCGTGCGCTCGGCCGCGATCGACGTGGTCGACGAGCTGGGCATCACGGTGTGGACGGTGGAGACCGAGTTCGGCCGGCTGCCCGACCCGGCCGCGCTGCGCGAGGACGTGCGCAAGGCCCTGGCCGGCGGCTTGGACGTGGCCGCCCGGCTGGCCAAGCGCGAGGCGGCGTACCCGCCTCGGCGCGGCACCACCCGGGCGCCCGCCCGGGTGGAGGTGATCGCGGACGCGTCCGAGAGCGCGACCGTCCTGGAGGTGCGCGCGCACGACAGCCCCGGACTGCTGCACCGGATCGGCAAGGCGCTCGCCGACGCCCGGGTGAGTGTGCGTCAGGCCCGGGTGGGCACCCACGGCGCGGAAGCCGTGGACGCCTTCTACGTGGTCGCCCCGAACGGCCGGCCGCTGGCCGCCGGCGAGGCCCGAAACCTGGCCAGGACGTTGGAGAAGGCGTTGGCCGGGTGAGCGGCGAGGCGGCGCGGGGCGCCGCATCCGGGGCCGGCGGGCCAAGCCGGGGCGCGTGCCCCCGCCACGACCGCTCGGCGGGCGGTTAGGCTGGGCCCGACACCACCCGTATCTGACGAAGGACCTCTGCCGACGTGTTCGACACTCTCTCCGACCGCCTCGCAGCGACCTTCAAGAACCTTCGCGGCAAGGGGCGGCTCTCCGAAGCCGACATCGACGCCACCGCGCGCGAGATCCGCGTCGCCCTCCTCGAGGCCGACGTGGCCCTCCCGGTGGTCCGCGAGTTCATCGGACGCGTCAAGGAGCGCGCCCGGGGCGCCGAGGTGTCGGGTGCGCTCAACCCGGCCCAGCAGATCGTCAAGATCGTCAACGAGGAGCTCGTCGGGATCCTCGGCGGCGAGACCCGGCGACTGCGCTTCGCCAAGACCGGCCCCACGGTGATCATGCTCGCCGGCCTCCAGGGCGCGGGCAAGACCACCCTGGCGGGCAAGCTCGGCAAGTGGCTCAAGGAGCAGAAGCACCAGCCGCTCCTGGTGGCCTGCGACCTGCAGCGCCCGAACGCGGTCAACCAGCTCTCCGTGGTCGCCCAGCGGGCCGGTGTCGCGGTCTACGCGCCCGAGCCCGGCAACGGCGTCGGCGACCCGGTCAAGGTCGCCCGCGACTCGATCGAGTTCGCCAAGACCAAGCAGTACGACGTGGTCGTGGTCGACACCGCCGGTCGCCTGGGTATCGACGCCGAGATGATGCGGCAGGCCGCGGACATCCGGGACGCGGTCAAGCCGGACGAGATCCTGTTCGTCGTCGACGCGATGATCGGCCAGGACGCGGTGGTCACCGCGCAGGCCTTCCTCGACGGCGTCGGCTTCGACGGCGTGGTGCTCTCCAAGCTCGACGGCGACGCGCGCGGTGGCGCGGCCCTGTCGGTCGCGTCGGTGACCGGCCGGCAGATCATGTTCGCCTCCAGCGGCGAGAAGCTCGACGAGTTCGACGCCTTCCACCCGGACCGGATGGCCTCGCGCATCCTGGGCATGGGCGACATGCTCAGCCTGATCGAGATGGCCGAGGCCAAGTACGACCAGGACCTCGCGCTCAAGGCCGCCGAGAAGCTGCACGGCGGCGGCAACAACTTCACGCTGGAGGACTTCCTCCAGCAGATGGAGCAGGTCAAGAAGCTCGGCTCGATCTCCAAGCTGCTCGGCATGCTGCCCGGCATGGGCGCGATGAAGGACCAGATCGACAACATCGACGACCGCGACCTGGACCGGGTCGCGGCGATCATCAAGTCGATGACGCCGGCCGAGCGGGCCGACGTGAAGATCCTCAACGGCTCGCGCCGGGCCCGGATCGCCAAGGGTGCCGGTACCGAGGTCAACGCGGTCAACAACCTGATCGAGCGGTTCGTCGAGGCCCGCAAGATGATGGGCCAGATGGCCAAGGGCGGCGGCATGCCGGGCATGCCCGGGATGCCGGGCATGGGCGGGGGCGCCGGCAAGAAGAAGGGCAAGGCGCCCAAGCAGGCCAAGGGCAAGCGCCAGTCGGGCAACCCGATGAAGCGCAAGCAGGAGGCGGCGGCCGAGGCGGCCCGGCGCGAGGAGCGCGCGGCGAACCCGTTCGGTCTGCCGGCCGGCGGCGCGGGCGGCGCGGCCGACTTCGAACTGCCCGAGGAGTTCAAGAACTTCCTTCCTCCGGGCCAGAAGTAGGCTCGGAGGCGACGCGGGCCGACCGTGCCCCGGGGGCGCCCTCCGGGGAAACGGTCGGCGAGGACGAGAAGGGGATGTGGATGGTCGGGACGCCGGAGTTGTACACCGTGCCCGGCTGCCGGGTGGGCATCCGGGCGCCGCGGGTGTCGGACGCGGCGGCGTCCGCCGAGGCGATCCGCCGCTCCGAGCACATCGCGCGCTGGAACCCGTCCGACCCGGACGACCTGCCGGACCTGATCCGCCGGCAGAGCGACACCTTCCGCACCTTCCTCGCGGTGGACATCGCCGACCGGGCGCTCGCCGGCCGGATCAACGTGTCGAATATCGTGCGCTCGCGGTTTTGCAACGCCTCGCTCGGCTACGACGCCTACACGCCGTACGCGGGCACCGGGCGGATGACCGAGGCGCTCGCCCTGGTGATCGATCGGGTGTTCGCCGCGGACGGCTTCGGGCTGCACCGGTTGGAGATCAACGTGCAGCCGGGGAACGAGAATTCGATCGCGCTGGCGCGGCGGATGGGCTTTCGCTACGAGGGCTTCACGCCGCGCATGCTCTTTCTCAACGACGCGTGGCGCGACCACGAACGGTTCGCGCTGACCGCGGAGGAATGGCCCGGGGCGGAGAAGACCATTCTTCCCTCGTAGGGCCGGACGTGGCAGGCTGCCCGGCCATGACGTACGAGGTCGAGCCTGCCGTTCATCCCGAACTCGCCGCCCACACCGCGCACTTCGCCAAGCGCGTGTACACCGTGGCCGAGCATGTGCACGTCGCCGTGGGCTGGTCCTCGGCCAACGCGACGGTGATCGAGGGCCCCGACGGCCTGGTGGTGGTCGACACCGGCAGCGGCGCGGACCTGGCCGCGGTGATCGAGGCGGAGGTACGCCCGCACCTGGACGATCCGCGGGCTCCGGTCAGGGCCGTGGTGGTCACCCACCACCACCCCGATCACGTCAACGGGCTGAGCCACTGGGCCGCGACGCCGGACGTGGACGTGTACGCGCACCGGACCTTCCTGGCCGCGCTGACCGACCAGTCCGGACCCGCGCTGCACATCATGGGCCTGCGCTCGGTGTACTCGCTGGGCAATCTGCTCGGCCCCTCGGACACCGAGGGCGTCAACGACGCCGTCGGCCCGCACGCGGGGGTCGGCACACCGTCGTTCGTGATGCCCACGGTGCTGGTGGGAGACGAGTTGGAGACCGAGGTCGCGGGCGTGCGGCTGCGGTTGTTCCACAACCCCGGCGAGACCGACGACGCGATCAGCGTGTACCTCCCGGACAGCGACGTCCTGCTGTGCGGAGACACCATCCAGGGGCCGACCCTGCCGAACATCCACACCCTGCGCGGTTGCCGCTACCGCGACCCGATGCAGTGGGTGCGCAGCATCGACGCGCTGCGCGCCCACCGGGCCGCGCACCTGATCCCCAGCCACGGGCAGCCGGTGTCCGGCGCGGCGAAGGTCGCCGAGGTGCTGGGCGTGGAGCGGGACTGCATCCAGTACATCCACGACCAGACCGTGCGCCGGATGAACGAGGGGCTGACCCCGGACGAGTTGGCCGAGACCGTCGAACTGCCCGAGCACCTGGCCTCGTACGCGCCGTACGCGCGGGAGTACTACGGCACGGTCAAGCACACCGTGCGGCAGATCTTCTTCGGCTATCTGGGCTGGTTCGGCGGCGACCCGGTGGACCTGGATCCGCTGCCCCGGGCGGAATACGCGCGCCGGACGGTGGAGTTGATGGGCGGCCGGGAGCGGGTGCTGGCGGCGGCGGGGCAGGCGTACACGGCGGGCGAGTACCAGTGGGCGGCCGAGTTGGCCACGCACCTGACCCGGATCGACCGCGAGGACGCGGACGCGCGCTCGGTCAAGGCCGCCGCGTTTCGCCGGCTGGGCTACGCGCAGCTCAACGTCAACTGGCGGAACTGGTACCTGACCAGCGCGGACGAACTGGAGGACCGGATCCAGCCGATCCTGCCGCTGATCAACTTCGCGGCGATCTTCGCGCCCCGGGACCTGGTCGCCCGGATCCCGGCGGCGTGGCTGATCGAGTTGTACACGACCCGGCTGCGGGCCGAGGAGGCGCTGGAGGTGGACGCCGTGCTGGGCTGGCGGGTCCGCGGCGGCGTGCACGGCGAGGAGGCGGTCGCGCTGCACATCCACCGGGGCGTCGCCCGCTTCCTGCGCGAGATCCCGGCGGACGCCGACGTGGTCCTCGAACTCCCGCGCGAGACCGTGGAGTCCCTGCACCTGGGTCGCACCGACCTACGCGGCGCGCTGGCCGGCGGGGACGCCACGACCACCACCGGCACGCCCGAGCGGGCGGCCGCCCTGCTCGACCTCTTCGACCCGGCCCAACCGAAGAAGCCCACCGAACTCACGCTGCGCTGAACCCGGCCGATTCTCGGCGCGCGGGTGTACGCGCGATGCGCGTCGAGTACGCGGGCGCCCTCATCCGTGCGGTGTGCCTGCGTGGCGGGGTCGGGTTCGGCAACGATGGGGTGCAGCCGTGCACGCGGGGTGTGGCGTGCGTGGGATCGTGCCCGCGGCCGTCGGGTGGGATCGGCGGCCGGAGTCGATGACGGGGGAACCCCAGTGGACGCATTACGCACCGACGATCCGCGTCGGGTGGGACCGTTTCGACTGCTCGGCCGGCTCGGGAGCGGCGGCATGGGGCAGGTGTACCTCGGCCGGGGGCCCGCCGGGCGGACCGTGGCGGTCAAGCGGGTGCGGGTCGAACTCCTGGACGACGAGGACGCGTTCCGGCAGCGATTCGCCCGCGAGGTGGAGGCCGCGGGCCGGGTGCGGGGCGCGTTCACCGCACCGGTCGTGGCCGCCGACGCGTACGCCGAGGTGCCGTGGCTGGCCACCGCGTACATCCCCGGGATGGCGCTCGGCGAGGCGGTCGGCACGTTCGGCCCGCTGCCCGCGCACACGCTCGCCGCGGTGGCCCGCGGTCTGGCCGACGCGCTGGTCGCGATGCACGCGGTGGGCCTGGTGCACCGGGACCTGAAGCCGGCCAACGTGCTGCTCGCGGTCGACGGCCCGATCGTGATCGACTTCGGCATCGCGCTGCTGGACGGGGCGACCGCGCTGACCCGCACCGGGCACACACTCGGCACGCTCGGGTTCATGTCGCCGGAGCAGTTCGAGCGGGCCGATGTCGGGCCGGCCAGCGACGTCTTCTCCTACGGGGCGGTGCTCGCCTACGCGGCCACCGGACGACTGCCGTTCGGATCCGGGCCCTGGCCGGTCCTGTTGGCCAACCTGACCGGCCGCGATCCGGATCTGGAGGACGCCCCGGAGGCGTTCCTGCCGCTGTTGCAAGCCTGCCTGGACAAGGATCCGAACCGCCGACCGACGCCGGCCCGGGCCCGCGCGCTGGTGCCGACCGAGACCGACGAGGACCTGCCGGGCGGCTGGTTGCCGGCGCCGCTCGCGCACGCGCTGCTGCGGATCGCGGGGCGCGCGCTGGACGCCGAGGGCACACCGGATCCGCCGCCCGCCGAGGACTTCGCCGACTCGGTGGGCCGGGAGACGGCCGGCCCGGCGGCCGAGGCGACCGCGGACCCGGCGGGCGCGGGGCTCGTCGGCCCGGCGGTCGAGGACACCGGCGACTCGGTCGGCTTCGGGCCGAGCCGACTCGGCGCCGAGCCGGCTCGGGACGCGGTGCCGCGGGACGCGACGAACGAGGCGCTCGGCGAGGCGGTGGGCGAGGTGCCGGGCGTGGCCGGGCCGGCCGCCCCGCGCGCTCCGCGTGCGCTCGGTGCGGCACGGGGCGGAAGCCATCGACTGCCACCGACCCGCCCGCGCTACGCGGTGGCGGTCGCGGTGGCCGTCGCGGTCGCGTTGACGGCCGGGCTGCTGGTGTGGCGCGGGTTCGGCGGCGGCGCGCAGAGCACCGCGAACCCGCCCACCGCCTTCCGGATCGGCCTGCTGCTGCCCGACGATCGGGCCGAGGCGAGCGTGCGACCGGCGTTCGAGGCGCGGATCCGGCAACTGTGCCCCCGCTGCTCGGTGCGGTTCGAGCCCGCCCGCCGGCGGCCGGACGTGCAGCGCGCGCAGATCGACGCGATGATCTCGGCCGGTGTCCGGGTGCTGGTGCTGGGCCCGGTGGACCCCAAGGACACGGCGTCGGCGGTGACCAGGGCCCGGGAACACGACATTCCGGTGGTCGCCTTCGACAAGCTGGCCGCGGGTCCCGTGGCCGGGCACGTCTCGTTCGACTTCCGGGAGGTGGGCAGACTCCAGGCGCAGGCGCTGCTCGACGCGGTGCGCGCGGCGGGCGGACCGCGACGCGGCTCGATCGTGATGCTCAACGGTCGCGCGGGGGACCGGGCCGGGAGCGAGATCAAGCGTGGCGCACACGCCGTACTCGACGGCGAGGTGACGATCGGGCGCGAGTACGACCTCGAGGACCCCGGCGGGAACCGGGCCCAGCAGGTGATCGCGGACGCGCTGACCGCGCTCGGCGGGCCGACCCAGGTGATCGGGGTCTACGCGGTGGACGACACGATGGCCGCGGGCGTGCTCCGCGGCCTGACCGCCGCCGGCGTCGCCGCACCCGTGCCGCTGACCGGACAGGATCCGGACCCGGCCACGCTGCGCCGGATCATCGCGGGCACCCAGACCGTCTCGGTGCTCAAGCCCGGCGGGCCGGAGGCCGAGGCCGCCGCCGAGATGGCGATCACGCTGGGCCGGGGCGAAGCGTTGTCGCGCGTGGACGCCACCCGCGACAACGGCACGACCCAGGTGCCGACGGTGGCCCTCGCGCCGGTCGCGCTGACCCGGGCCAACCTCAAGGAGATGTTGCCCCTACTGGCCGGCACGGTGGATCCGCGCGAGGTGTGCACGGCCGAACTCGCGGCGGAGTGCGCCCGCCTCGGGATCGGCTGAGGCGCGCGGCGCGGTCGGCGGAACGACGAGCACGGCCGCCCGCGCCGGACGATAACGACGGCCGGGGTCGGTCGTTGATCGGTGCATGACTACTTCTCGACGGTTGCTCGGTGCCCTGATGGCGGGTTTCTGCGCGATCGCGTTGCCGAGCGGCGCGTGGCCGGCCGGGGCGACGCTGCTCGGCGAGTCGGCGGTCGGGCCGGACCCGGCCCGACCGTGGGTGTTGCGCGAGGGGCCGATGGCCGTGTCGCCGAAGGACTTCGACTTCCTGTGTCGGGTGACCGCCCCGGCACCTCGACAGATCACCCTGCGGCTGTTCCCCGACGTGATCGTCGAGGTCGTGGAGGACGCCGTGGAGATCGACGACGAGGGCACCGCGATGTGGTCCGGGCACGTCCTGGACGCCCCCGCGAGCCCGACCAGCTTCGCGGTCACCGGCACCTGCCCGGGCGGTCCGGTGTCGGTGGCCGGCGCGGTGGACATCGGCGAACTCACCTACGCGCTCACCCCGGGCACGTTCGGCACCAACACGGTGCACGTCGAGGAGATCGCCCGCTGGGCCATCCCGATCGACGAGAGGCCGACCCACGCGGTCGGCAGGGGCATCCCGGCACCGCGATGAGATCCGCGCGCGAGGCGGCACCCGCATGCGCGAGCGCCCCCGCCGGTCGACCCGGCGGGGGCGCTCGCACGATCGGGAACGGGGTCAGCTCGCGTCGAGGACCAGCTTGCGGACGTACTCGACCGCCTCGGCGACCGGGACCAGCGCCTTCTCACCGCTCGCGCGCGAGACGATCTCCACGTTGCCCTCGGCCAGGCTGCGCGCGCCGACGGTGACCCGGAACGGGATACCGACCAGCTCGATGTCCTTGAACTTCACCCCGGGACGCTCGGCGCGGTCGTCCAGGATCGTGTCCACCCGCTGCCGGACCAACTCGGTGTAGATCTCCTCGGCGGTGACGCGCGACTTCTCGTCGTCCACGTCGAGGAGCGCGACCGCGACCTCGAACGGTGCCACCGCGACCGGCCAGACGATGCCGTTCTTGTCGTGGTGCGTCTCCACGACCGCGGCCATCGCCCGCTCGACGCCGATGCCGTAGCTGCCCATGATCGGGGTGACCCGCTCGCCGTCCGCGCCCAGCACGTTCACGCCCAGCGCCTCGGTGTACTTGTAGCCGAGCTTGAAGATGTGGCCGATCTCGACGGTCTGCTCGACCTCCAGGCCGGTGCCGCACGCGGGGCACGGCTCGCCGGCCACCACCTCGCGCAGGTCGGCCCAGGTGCCCACGGCGATGTCCCGCTCGACGTCCACGCCGCGCACGTGCACCTTGTCGACGTTGGCGCCGGTCACCATGTCCCGACGACCGCGCAGCGCCTCGTCGGCCAGGATCGGCAGGTCGCTCACGCCGACCCCGCCCAGGCTGCCCGGGTACGCGCCGAGCGCGGCCTTGATCTCGTCCGCGGTGGCCGGGCGCACGTCGGTGGAGCCGGTGGTGTCGATCAGCTTCTGCTCGACCAGCGCGTGGTCGCCGCGCAACAGGGCCAGGGTCAGCCGCCCGCCGACCATGTAGACCAGCGTCTTGATCTGCCGGTCGGCCGGCACGCCGTGCGCCTTGGTCAGGTTCTCGATGGTCTTGATGCCGGGGGTGTCGAACCGCTCCGGCACGTCGAGCCCGGCACCGTCCTCGATCTCCGCGAGCCGCGAGGTCGCCTTCTCGACGTTGGCCGCGTAGTCGCAGTTCGGACAGTGCACGACGAGGTCCTCGCCGGCCGTCGACGGGCACATGAACTCGGTCGAGCCGCTGCCGCCCATGGTGCCGCTGGACGCCTGCACCGCGATCGCCGGGATGCCCAGCCGCTGGAAGATCCGCACGTACGCCTGCCGGTGCGCCTCGAACGAGCGGTCCAGCCCCTCGGCGTCCAGGTCGAAGCTGTACGAGTCCTTCATGGTGAACTCGCGCACCCGGATCAGCCCGCTCTTGGGTCGCGGCTCGTCGCGGAACTTGGTCTGGAACTGGTACCAGGTCTGCGGCAGGTCGCGGTAGGAGCTGAGCTCGTGCGCGAGGGTGGTGAAGATCTCCTCGTGCGTCATGCCCAGCGCCAGGTCCGAGCCCTTGCGGTCCTTGAGCCGGAACATCTCGTCGCCCATGACCTCCCAGCGCCCGCTCTTCTGCCAGATCTCGGCCGGGTGCATGGTCGGCAGGACCATCTCCTGCGAGCCGATCCGGCTCATCTCCTCGCGGATGATCGTGATCACCTTCGCCCGCACCCGCACCGCGAGCGGCAGCAGCGAGTAGTGGCCGGCCATGAGCTGGCGGATGTACCCCGCGCGCACGAGCAGACGGTGGCTGACCGCGTCGGCGTCGGCGGGGTCCTGGCGGAGGGTGGGTACGTACAGTTCGGACCAACGCATGAGACCGTGGCGACCTAACGACTAGAAGAAGAGGGAGAAGGGCGATGCGGCTTGCATTCTAAAAGCCGCGCGGCCCTCGGCCGGTCGAATCGGTGCCCGGCTTTGGTCGGGGCCGGGATGTCTGGCAGAATGGCGAGCTGAGTACCCGGGGCATTGCCGGACCCTCTCTCCGCATGCTTACCGTGTCCACGATCAGCCGAGCCTCATGTCCCCACGTGAATGCCGGCTGTTCACCCACGTCAAGATGCAGGAGACACCACTCTCGTGGCAGTCAAGATCAAGCTGAAGCGCCTGGGCAAGATCCGTTCGCCCCACTACCGCATCGTCGTCGCCGACGCCCGCACCAAGCGTGACGGTCGGGCGATCGAGGAGATCGGTATCTACCACCCGATGGAGAACCCCTCGCGCATCGAGGTCGACTCCGAGCGGGCGCTCTACTGGCTGGGTGTCGGCGCGCAGCCGACCGAGCCGGTCGCGCACATCCTCAAGCTCACCGGCGACTGGCAGAAGCACAAGGGTCTGCCGGCCCCGGCCCCGCTGCTCGTCGCCGCGGAGAAGGCCGACAAGAAGTCGCTCTTCGAGGCCGCCGCCCGTGAGGCGATGGACGAGCCCAAGGACGGCGCCACCACGCCGAAGGCCAAGAAGGAGAAGAAGGTCGAGGCTGCCGCCGAGACCGAGACTCCGGCCGCCGAGGGCGAAGCCGCCGCCGAGACCGCCGCTGACGAGGGCTGACCATGCTCGAGGAAGCCCTCGAACATTTGGTCAAGGGCATCGTCGAGCATCCGGACGAGGTCAAGGTACGGGCGCGTAATCTTCGCCGCGGCCGCATTCTCGAGGTTCGGGTACATCCCGAAGACCTCGGGAAGGTCATCGGTCGAGGTGGTCGCACCGCGCGTGCGCTGCGCACCGTCGTGACCGCGCTCGGCGGCCGAGGAGTCCGCGTCGACCTCGTCGACGTCGACCAGGTTCGCTGACGTACCCGGACATCACGTCCAACCGGGAGCTGCCCGGCGGAATCCTCCGCCGGGCGGCTTCTTGGCATTTCCGCCTTCCCGGCGTTTTCCCCTCCTGCCCCGGGCATGAGGTCCCATCGGTCCCATCGGGCAGAGATTGAGGAGTCGCAGGTGCAGCTTGTGGTCGGCCGTATCGGCAAGGCACACGGCATCAAGGGCCAGGTGACCGTCGAGGTCCGTACCGACGAGCCGGAACTGCGGCTCGCGCCGGGTGCGGTGCTGATGACGGACCCTCCCTCGGTCGGCCCGCTGACCATCGCCGACGGCCGGGTGCACAGCGGCCGGCTGCTGCTCACCATCGAGGGCGTGACCACCCGCAGCGACGCCGAGGCGCTGCGCAACACCCTCCTGATCGCCGAGGTCGACCCCGAGGAACTCCCCGAGGACCCCGAGGAGTACTACGACCACCAGCTCGTCGGACTCGACGTGTTCACCGCCGACGGCGAGGCGGTGGGCGAGCTGACCGAGGTCGTGCACCTGCCGTCGCAGGACCTGCTCATGGTCCGCCGCTCGGACGGGCGCGAGGTGATGATCCCGTTCGTGCACCAGATCGTCCCGGAGATCGACCTGGAGAACCAGCGCGCGGTGATCACCCCGCCGCCGGGTCTGCTGGACGCGGAGAACGCGGTGCTCGCGGTGCCGGACCCGGAGGCGGGCGAGGCCGAGCCGGGCGAGCGGAAGCCGAGGAAGAGCAAGCCGAGGAAACTCACGGCCGCCGAGCGGGCCGAGGCGAAGGCGGCCCGGGCCGCGGCGAAGCCGGCGCCCGGCCCGAAGCCGGAGCCGGGGGCCGCGTCGGAGTCGGGGCAGGACCCCTCGTGAGGATCGACGTCGTCACGATCTTCCCCGAGTACCTCGCGCCGCTGGACGTCTCCCTGGTCGGCAAGGCGTGCGCCAAGGGGCTCATCGACGTACACCTGCACCAGTTGCGGGACTGGACGTTCGACGTGCACAAGACCGTCGACGACAGCCCGTACGGCGGCGGCCCCGGCATGGTGATGAAGCCCGAGCCGTGGGGGCTCGCGCTGGACGCGGTGCTGGAGCAGGGCCGCGGCGAGGCCGCCGCCGTGCCGCGGATGATCGTGCCGACCCCGTCCGGGCGCCCGTTCACCCAGGACCTCGCGGTCGAATTGGCCGACGAGCCCTGGCTGTTGTTCGCGCCCGCCCGGTACGAGGGCATCGACCGGCGGGTGTTGGACGAGGCGGCCACCCGGATGCGGGTGGACGAGGTGTCCATCGGCGACTACGTGCTCGCCGGCGGCGAGGTCGCCGTGCTGGTCATGGTCGAGGCGGTGGCCCGACTGCTGCCCGGCGTGCTCGGCAACGCCGAGTCGCACCGGGACGACTCGTTCGCGCCCGGCGCGATGGCCAACCTGCTCGAGGGGCCGGTGTACACCAAGCCCGCGCAGTGGCGCGGTCGCGAGGTGCCGCCGATCACGGTGTCCGGGAACCACGGCGCGATCGCCCGGTGGCGGCGGGACGAGGCGCTGCGCCGGACCGCCGCGCACCGGCCCGACCTGATCGCCAGGATCGATCCGGGAGCGGTGGACAAGAAGGACCGGGCCACCCTCGCCGAGCTCGGCTGGGTCGAGCGGGACGGCCGGTTTCAGCCGGCCGAGGCACCTGTGGCAGACTGAGACGCTGTTGCCATGTCCCGATCCGGACCGGGTTCCCCGGGAGTCGGACGGCACCCCTGCCACAGGGGGAGCGCCACTCGGGAGCGGCGACCCCACACCTGTGACCACGAAACCCGTGGGTGACCTGTGGCACCCACGAGAAAGCGACGCGAGATGAACAAGCTCGACCACATCGATGCCGCATCCCTGCGGGACGACGTCCCGGACTTCCGTCCCGGTGACACCCTCAAGGTGCACGTGCGAGTCATCGAAGGCAACAAGTCCCGCGTCCAGGTCTTCCAGGGCTTCGTGCTGCGTCGCCAGGGTGACGGCATCCGCGAGACCTTCACGGTCCGCAAGGTCAGCTACGGCGTCGGCGTGGAGCGCACCTTCCCGGTGCACACCCCGGTGATCGAGAAGATCGAGCTGGTCACCCGCGGCGCGGTCCGTCGCGCGAAGCTGTACTACATGCGCGACCTGCGCGGCAAGGCCGCGAAGATCAAGGAGAAGCGCACGGACCGTCCGAGCCGCTGACCCGTACGTTCCACCCGGGGTGCCTCGACCGTGTCGAGACGACCCGGACGCTAGGCTCGTTCGTGATGGACGACGCAGAGCAGAGCAAAGGCCGTGCCTCCACGGCGGAGGAATCCGCCGGTACCTCGTCCACCGAGGTCGTGGAGGCGCGGCCTTCGCGTGTCTCGGATCGGGCACGGAGCGCGGACGGCGACGGGAGCGGGCCCGAAGGGGCGGTCGCCACGGTCGCGGAGGCGGTCAACTCCCCGCATCCGGCGAAGGATTCGCCCGCGGAGCCGACTCGGGTGCCGGCCGCGGACCCGGAGCCCGCGGCGGCCGCCGACCTCGGCGCGGATCCGGTCGCGGAAGCCGACTCCGACGCCGATCCGGCGGTGCAGCGGGACGAGTCCGCCGATGCCGATGCCGATGCCGACGCCGATGCCGACTCGGAGGACGAGGACGAGGAGGCGCCGCCCGCGCCGGGCCGGCGACGGATGCCCGCGTGGGTCGAACTGCCGCTGCTGGTCGCGGTCGCGATGGTGGTGGTGCTCGCGGTGAACTCGTGGGTGGCCCAGCCGTTCGTGATCCCCAGCGGTTCGATGGAGAACACCCTTCAGGTCGGCGACCGGGTCCTGGTCAACAAGCTGGCCTACGAGTTCGGCGACATCCGGCGCGGCGACATGATCGTCTTCGACGGGCGCGGCTCGTTCACTCCCGAGGACACCGACAAGCCCAACCCGGTGACCGGCGCGCTGCGCAAGCTCGGCGGGGTGTTCGGCTTCACGAACCCGGACGACAACGACTTCGTGAAGCGGGTGATCGGGATCGGCGGCGACGTGGTCAAGTGTTGCGACGCGCAGGGTCGGATCACCGTCAACGGGGTGCCGCTGGACGAGGGCGACTACCTGCATCCGGGCGACAAGCCCTCGGACTTCCCCTTCGAAGCCGAGGTGCCCAAGGGCAAGCTGTGGGTCATGGGCGACCACCGCAGCAACTCGGCCGACTCGCGCGATCACCTCGGCGAGCCCGGCGGCGGCATGGTGCCCGAGAGCCGGGTGATCGGGCGCGCGCAGTGGATCATCTGGCCGTTCGGCCGGATCCAGGGCACGGACCGGCCGAAGACGTTCGAGCGGTCGGACTTCGACCGTCGTGGGTAAGCGCGGCAAACCCAAGGGCGGCGCCCGCGCCGCCGGCCCCTCCGGGCCGAGCGCGGGCCGGGACGTCACCGGCGCCGCCGTCCCGCCCCTGGGGTCGGCCGGCGCGGTGGTGCTCGGCGAGGCCGAACCGGCACCCGTGGCACCCGCGAGGCCCCCGGCACCCGCGGCACCGTCGGTGGAGACGGGCAGGCCCAAGCGCCGCCGCCGCGGCAGGCGTTCGCGGCGCAAGGACAAGGTGGTGCCGCTGTGGCGCGAGTTGCCGATGCTGGCGGTGATCGCGCTCGCGCTCGCGCTGCTCATCAAGACGTTCCTCGTGCAGGCGTTCTACATCCCGTCCGGTTCGATGGAGCACACCATCAACGTCGGCGACCGGGTGCTGGTGGACAAGTTCTCGCCGTGGTTCGGGTGGACTCCCGAACGCGGCGAGGTGGTGGTCTTCCGGGACCCGGGCGGGTGGTTGGGCAAGAAGAACTCGGACGATCCGCCGCCGGGACTCAAGCAGGTCAAGCAGGGCCTCGTGTTCGTGGGGATGCTCCCCTCGGACGACGAACAGGACCTGATCAAGCGGGTGATCGGGGTCGGCGGCGACACGGTTGCCTGCTGTGACCCCTCCGGTCGGATCACCGTCAACGGCGTCCCGCTGGACGAGCCCTACCTGTACAAGGGCAACGCACCCTCCGAGAAGAGGTTCAGCGTGACCGTGCCCAAGGGTCGGTTGTGGGTGATGGGCGACCATCGCGGTGATTCCGCCGACTCGCGGGCACATATGGACCGGCCCTATCAGGGCACGATCCCGGAGGGTGATGTGGTCGGTCGGGCATTCGTGGTGGCCTGGCCGTTCGGTCGGGCGCATCGACTGCCCGTTCCGGAGACGTTCGGGAACAAAGCCCTGTCGGTTGCGATTCTCCCGCCCACCCCGGTCGTTATGGGAATGGTGGGTGCGGTTCCGCTGGTCCTGCTACGCCGACGTGTACGCTCGCGCCGGCGCATGCCGGACCCTTGGGGTCGACATCGACCCGGCGACGTGCGCGGCACGGGTCGGAAATCATCAAGACAGAGCTGTGGGCAGCCGGTGGACAGCCCCGACCGGGTGCCGTCCGGCCTGCACGGGTACGAGGAGGCGCCGTGGGGGAAGTCGTGATCGGAGCGCGATCCGCTGGTGGAGACGACGATCGTGGGCGGGAGCCGCACGAGCGGCATCCGACCGACGCGCCGCACGATCCCGGAGCGCCACCGACCCAACCAACGAGCGGGGACGGGCCCACGCAGTCGCCCGATCTGGTGAAACGACCAGCAAACGGCGCCGCCCCCGACGCGGCGCCGATCTTCCCGCCGGCGGGCCCGACCCCCACCCCCGGCGGCGGCCCGGGCGACGGTTCGCCGCCCGACACGGACGGTCCCGGCGGGCCCGGCGGCTCCGGTGGATCGGACGAGCCGCAGGATTCCGGCGACGGCGAGGGTGCCTCGGACTCGGGCGAGCGGCGGAAGAAGAAGGGGTCGTTCTGGCGGGAACTGCCGCTGCTGCTGCTGATCGCCATCGTGTTGGCGCTGCTCATCAAGACCTTCCTGGTCCAGGCGTTCTCGATTCCCTCGGAGTCGATGGAGAACACCATCAAGGTCGGCGACCGGGTGCTGGTGAACAAGTTCTCGCCGTGGTTCGGCGCGGAGCCCGAGCGCGGTCAGGTCGTGGTCTTCCACGACCCGGGCAATTGGCTCCAGGAGGCCCCGAAGCAGTCCGACAACGCGGTGGTGCGCGGACTGCAGAAGGGCATGTCCTGGGTCGGCCTGATGCCGTCCGCGGACGAGAAGGACCTGATCAAGCGGGTGATTGGAGTCGGCGGCGACCGCGTGCAGTGTTGTGACGCGCAGGGCCGCCTGATGGTCAACGGCAAACCCTTGGACGAGAGCTCGTACCTCAAGAAGGGCGTGGCCCCGTCGACGAAGGTGTTCGACGTGACCGTGCCCAAGGGCCGGATCTGGCTGATGGGCGACAACCGCGACAACTCCTCCGACTCGCGCTATCACATGGACCAGCCGGGCAACGGGACGGTCGACAAGGACCAGGTGATCGGGCGCGCGTTCACCGTGGTGTGGCCGCTGAACCGGATCCACGGACTCGGGGTGCCGGGCACGTTCGATCAGCCCGGTCTCGGGCTCGACGTGATCGGCGGTACGCCGATGGCGGCCGGGCTGATCGGGGCCGTGCCGCTGGTGTTGTGGCGGCGGCACCGTCGGGCCGGGGCGGACGACGCGTCGGACGCGCGGGTGAGCACGCGCGATCCCTCGGGAGCGCCGCCCACCTGAGCGTGGGCCCTCGCGCACGGCCGGGTCGCTCGGGAATCCTTCTCCCGGGCGACCCGGCCGTACGCGTTCGGGGCACAATCCGTGGATGACGACTCAACCCGTGTCATGGCCCGGAGATGTGCCCGAGCCGGTTCCGGACTACCCCGCCGACCTGGCTCCCGACCTGGAACGCCGCGCCGTGCGTGTGGTGCTGCTCGACCCCGACGATCGGGTGCTGCTCTTTCGCACCCACGTCCCCGAATCCGATCCGCAGCACTGGTACGACCTGCCGGGCGGCGGCCTGGACCCCGGCGAGAGCTACGTGGACGCGGCCGTCCGGGAGATCCTGGAGGAGACCGGCCTGCGGATCGCGCCCGCGGATGTGGGCCCGCCCACCTGGCGGCGGAGTGTGACCTGGGTGCGACCGGGGCATCGGCGGGTGCAGCACGAGTTCGTGGTGCTGGTGCGGATCGCCGAGCGTACGCCGAAGGTCTGCGAGGATCGGTCGCTCTGGACGGCCGACGAATTGGCCGAGTACCAGGAGGCGGTGTGGTGGACGCCGGCCGAGATCGCGGCGGCTCCGGCACGGTTTTATCCGGGACGCCTGCCCGAGTTGTTGCCCGCCTTCCTGGCCGGCGAATTGATCGACGAGCCGTTCGAGCGCTGGAACGGCTGAGCCGCGCCGGGCGGCCGGGATCTGCGGATCCGGGCCGAACGGCTGCTCCCGGACGGTTGTGCCATGGTGCGCCGGTGGCCACGTGGGTCGCCGGTACACAATGGGAGACGTCAGCGAAGCGCAGGAGCGAGGGGCGCGCATGAGTGCGGAAGATCTCGAAAAGTACGAGACCGAGATGGAGCTGCAGCTCTACCGCGAGTACCGCGACGTCGTGGGTCTCTTCAAGTACGTCATCGAGACGGAAAGGCGCTTCTACCTCACCAACCAGTACGAACTGCACGTGAGGTCGGCCGACGGGGAGGTCTTCTTCGAGTTGTCCATGGCGGACGCGTGGGTGTGGGACATGTATCGACCTGCGCGATTCGTGAAGAATGTCCGCGTCCTTACCTTCAAGGACGTCAACGTCGAGGAACTGACCAAGAGCGAGTTCGAGATGCCCGCGGGCAACGAAGGGTTCGGCAACTGAGCGAACCCGCACACCCGCGAGGGCGGCGTCCACAGCGGCCGAGTTGTGCACAGGCGGACGCGGAACGACTCTCGACCACCTCCGGTTCCGGCACCGTCGGGGCCGGAGGTGGTCGTTGTGCGGACCGATGCGGCCGGCGGCGAGGACCGGGGCGAACAGCCCCGGGGTGCGGGACACCCGGACGCCGGGACCCCGAGTGCGGGAGATCCGGGCGCGGATGGCCGGGGCGCGCGGAGCCGGGGTGCGCCGGGCCGGCAGTCGCGGAACACCGCCGTGGGGCGGTACGGCGAACGGGTCGCCGCCCGGTTTCTGGCCGAGGCCGGGATGGCCGTCCTGGACCGGAACTGGCGCTGTCGTGACGGCGAGATCGACATCGTCGCGCGGGACGGGCCCACGCTCGTGGTGTGCGAGGTCAAGACCCGGCGCGCGGGCGGCTTCGAGCATCCCTTGGAGGCGGTCGGCGCGGTCAAGGCGCGGCGACTGCGGGTGCTCGCGGAGCGCTGGCTGCTCGCCCATCCGCTCGGCGGCCCGCCGGGGCGCGAGGTGCGCATCGACCTGGTCGCGGTGGTCCCGGCCGAGCGCGGGGCGGCCCTGGTCGAGCACATCCGAGGGGTGGGCTGAGCATGGGCTTCGCACGCACACGCTCGGTCACCCTGCTCGGTGTGGACGGCGTGGTGGTGGAGGTTCAGGCCGACCTGGAGCCGGGGGTGACCACCTTCACGCTGGTGGGTCTCTCCGTTCGTGAACATACGCTACTCCCATGGACAGCATGGGAATGGCACGCAGAAGACCACGCCGGGCAGCCGGGTATGTTCGCATCTCCCACGACCCTTTGGGCTTAGAACGAGGGGTAGGACGGCAGCGGGAAGACGTCTACGATCTGGCCGCACGTTGCGGTTGGACTGTGACCAAGATCTACGAGGAAAACGACACGAGCGCCTACCGCAGGCGGAGGGTTCGCCTCCCCGGGGGGCGCAGCGTTTGGCGCGTGATCCGCCCGGAGTTCCGACAGATGCTTGCCGACTACGAGGACGGCGAGATCGACGGGATCATCGTCTACGACCTTGACCGACTCGTTCGGCAACCGCGCGATCTCGAAGACTTGATCGATCTGGTTGATCACTTCAGGCGACCCGTGATCGGTGTCACTGGGGCATTGGACCTCATGACCGAGAACGGCAAAGCCATGGCCCGCGTGGTCGTGGCCATGGCAAACAAGTCCAGCGCTGAAACGGGCCGACGGGTTGCGCGTGACTGGCTCCAGAAGGCCCAGGACGGCCGTAGCCGCCCCGGAACCCGTCCTTTCGGGTGGAAGGACGACGGGCGGACCCTGGAGCCCGCAGAAGCGGATCTACTCCGATCGGCCGCAGAGCGATTCATCGCCGGAGACGCGATGTCCGCCATCGTGCGCTCTGTGAGCGCTTCGGACGTCCCGACAGTCCGAGGCGGACCATGGCGACTCAAGGCGCTCAAGGCAATGATCTTGAGTCCCCGCATTGCAGGCATCGCTGTCTACGGCGGGTTGATGCGCCCCTCACCGGACGATGAGGACGAGGCACGCGAACCCAGCGAAAACGCGGACGTCGTGGACCCGCGAGCGTTGGCGCTTAAGGATGCAGACGGCAACTACTTGCGGGGACGGTGGGAGCCAATCCTCACGGTAGAGCAGTGGGAGTCCGTCATCGCGGAGTTCGAGCGCCGGCGCGAGGGCCACGACTTCACTGGGGATAAGACCCGGAAACACCTTGCCTCGGGTCTTCTCCGCTGTGGTCGCCCCAGGGATGACGGCACACTCTGTAACACGTCCATGGTGGGGACCAGGGCCGCCGCCCCCTCAGCCAAGTTGGTGAAGATCTACCGGTGTCCCACCCGGGTCCACGGGGGATGCGGCGGTAGCCAACGGAACATGGCCAAGCTTGACAAGCTTCTCGAAGATCTGCTCTTCGCACACCTCACGGCAAACGCCCCGGACGATGCTGCCGTGCTTCCGTCGATGGACGTGACCGATCCGAGCGCCATCGAACTTGAGGACGTGCGCTCCCGCCTGAAGGACATGCGCGATGGCATGCGGGACGGCACGGTGACCAGAGATTCCTTTTTTGCCGTGGTGCCAGGGCTGGAGACGCGCGAAAGGAAATTGTTGGCAAAGGTCAGCAAGAACCGCCATGCCATAACCATGCGCGCACAGCAGAGACGACCCGTCGAAGATGTCCGGGACGAGTGGGAACGAGCGGGTACGGACGGTAAGCGAGCGCTGCTGGGCCAGTATCTGCGGGCGGTCATCGTTCATCCATCCCAGACCCGAGGCCCGGTGTTTGATCACAACGCCATCGAACCCGTCTGGCGATAGAACCCTTAGCGCTACTGCTCCAGTGACCCACCTCCGAGGATCACGTGTGTTCTGCGCCACTGCTCAGGAGTGATCTTCGGTGCCCGTCGAACGTGGTGGTCTAACCACTCCTGCCGCGTCATTCCCCGGGGCGTCGAGCTGGCCGATGGTTTGCGCGGGGAGGTCATCGTGACCTCCCCGCAGCACGCTCTTCACGGACGAGCGCCCTTTGCCACATCAGGTCTTCCGCGATCCCTGCTGCGATCTCGGCCTCTCCAGGGGTGTGGCCGTGCGCGGCGAAGCGCCATGTGGCGAGCGTGAATGCCCCCAGATCCTCGGGGACCGCGTTGCCGTCGGAACGTTGGTGATCGGCGCGTGCCGCCCGCAGGGCTCCGTAGGTAGTCGAGTAGGCCATCGACTTCGTCAGGCAGTGGCCCCGGAAGGCGATCGTGTGAGCCCAGGGGCGCATGCGCAGGTGCGCGAGTTCCGGCAGTCCGCCCAGATCCCAACAGGTCCGCAGGAGAGCCCTCACGTGGTTCGTGACGGGTAGCAGGTCGATGGTCGAGCGGTGGGTGATCCGGGTGTCGGTGCCGCCGCCGGCCACGGTGGATTTCGTGACGTACTTGGCGAGGTAACCGGCGATCGCGTCGTCGGTCAGCTCACGTCCGTCGTTGAACGCCCGCAGCGGTCGCACGTCGAGTTGTCGGCCCCAGCGCAGGACGTAGGAGCCGAGTGCTTCGGACTCCGGGGCAGACACCCGTACCCCGGCGGCAGCTTCGGGGACGAGCGCGACCAGGACGTCATCCGTGGCCCAGGCCGGCGGAGGCGAGTCGGGACCGTCGGGGCCGTCTAAGCGCACGACCGCGTGCAGGTGAACCGAGCCGCGTGCTTGGTACTCGGCCACCTTGGCGAAGGAAACCGTGAGGTGTTCGCGCAGGCGCGATCGGGAGATGCCCGCCGCCGAGGCCAAGCGCCGCCGCACAGCGTGAGTGAAGCCGTCCCACAGTGGCCCGACGTGTGCGTTCCACAGCACGTGGTGCGGGTAGTCGTAACACGCCCGGCACAGCGGCTGCCCCACGACACTCTCATCGTGCTTGTGCACGAGAGGGCAGCCGCGGTGCCTCCCATGCTCACAGAGGCTGCCGGCGCGTCTGGGTCGGCAGGGCCCGTCCGTGGTCCCACGGTGAACCGCGCCGAAGCCGGGGGCAGTCAGGGTGACGAACAGGCGTGGATGGTCGCGCACCACGGCGGGCACGTTCTTGCCGCCGACCAGGCCCGCGCGGACGAGGTGGAAGGTGTCGCCCTGGTGTTCGTAGGAGCAGGGTGCGCAGCGCGAGGCCCGGCGGTTGCGACAGCGCACGGCCAGGCGTCCGCCGGGTTCGTCTTCGGTGGAGTAGGCGTGGACCACCGCCCCGGAGGCGTCACGGGTGACGGTGGACCCGCTCAGGTAGATCGGGTGTTCACAGCCGCCGGTTGCGCGGATCTGTTCGACCCAGCGCCCGAATCCGGGCAAGTTGGCTATGCGGATCAGGTCCTGATCGACGGGTGAGAGTGTGAACAGCCGTGCCCGATCCGCTTGTCGGGCGCGGCTGTTCGTGCGTTCGGTGGTGTCGGTGGGTGTGGTGGTGCGCGGCAAGGGTGGTGCCTCCTGGCAGCCGAGGGGGTGTGGTGCGTGGGAGGCGCCGTGCGGCGCGGAGGTGTGGTCACGGTGATGCGGCCTCTCGGGTCGTGCGGGTGGGTCGGATGGGTCAGCGGATGGTGCCCTTGCCGCGACAGCAGCGGCACTTGCGGCGCCGTCCGGTGCGGGTACGGGTGTTGCGGTCGCCGTGGCAGATCGGGCAGCGGACGGGGTGCATGGTCAAAAGGGATTCTCCAAGGCGGTCGGTCAGAAGAGCGCGAAGACGAGGGAGGCCACCAGGCCGGAAATCGCCGGGGCCAGCGCGGACTGTGCGATGTAGAACCCGAAGAGACCGGTGATCACGACTTGCCACACGCGCAGTTCGCCGGCGCGGACGAGCATGAAGACGATCAGGCCGAAGACGAAGACCAGCGGGAACGTGCTCGAAGCGCTGTTCACCGTGCCCCCTCACCGCAGCCGGCCAGGGCCGCCGTCAGCGCGGGCATGTCGGGGGTCGTCCCCGCGTGGTCGGCGGAGGTGCGCGCCGCGTCTTTGGGGGTCACCAGGACCGACCGGGCCCGCATCCAGTCGCCGCCGATGCCCGTGAGGATGGCGACCCCCGGTTCGTCGGGGGAGATGGCTTGCGCGGCATCGACCGCTTCGGGAGACAGATCTCCGAGGGCCATTTCCGCCGTCCCGGGGTCGGACACCCGATGGCAGACGCGCCCGGCGAGTTGCGCCCGCAGCGCTGTTGCCCCGGGCCCCAGGTCCGAGCCGACGCGCTGCCCGGCAACGACCAGGTGCACGGCCAGGGCCGCGCCGAGTTGCGCGAGCCGTACCAGCGCCGTGGCCGCCCGCGCCGCGTCGTCCTTTTCCGCACGCGACGCGGCGAGGAACAGTTCCGCCACCTCATCCACCACGACGACGATCGGCACGGGCCGCTTGCCGTCCGGCAGTTCCCACACGGAGCGCACCCGGGCAAACCGGCACACGGTCATGCGCAGGTGTGTCTCTTCCACCAGGGCATCGAGGAGCGCACCGGCCTCCCGGCGGGATGTGGCCAGCGCCGACAGGCGCGGACCGAACAGGCCGAGTTCCATGCCGCCCTTGAGGTCGATGCCGACCAGGGCGACGGGTTGCGGTGCGAGCCGGGTCACCAGCGCGGCGAGAAGGGTGGACTTGCCCGTGCGCGTGGCCCCGACGATCAGCCAGTGCGGTAGGGCCCGGAAGTCGATCACCCACGGAACGCCGTCCTCCCGCTGGCCGACCCGGGCACACATCAGGGGGTCGGCTGCGCCCGGCTTGTCCGGGGCGGAAACCTCCCCCAGGGGATCGGTCGTCAGTGCGGACAGCCGCACACGGCCCCGTACGGGGGAGGTCACCCGCACCGCGTGGACGCGCCAGGCGTGCGCCAGGGAGTCCGCCGCAGCCGCGTAGGCGTCCGGGGTCTGGCCGGCGTGCATGCGCACCGCGACTTCCAGGCCGCCCGGTCGCGGGCGGGGGATGCCGATCCTGGGCGGGACCGGCCGCAGCGGCTGTCCGCGCACGATCAGATCTCCCAGCAGCACGCGGGAGGGACGACGCGTGATGGTCAGGCCCCGTTCGATCGTGAGCGGACGCCACGAGCGCAGCACTCGAACGGCAGTCGGCAGGAACCCGACCGCGTACCACCAGCCGACCGGGAAACGCCGCCGCAGCAGCGTGGCCGCGACGAGCAGCCCCACCACCGCAACGAGCAGGACCCATGCGAGTAACTGACGCATCATCAGGCGTCACCCGCCTTGTCCTTGCCGCGCAGAGCGGACACCAGCGGGCCGCCGGCGTCGGCAGCCGCAGGGGTGATCGAGTCGGCCCGGAACGAGGTGCCGTGCCGGCCGTTCTGCTCCCAGGTGAAGGCGACCAGGCCGACGGTGGCCACGCGTACGCCTTCCGTGATGCCGACGGGTTCACCGGACACCGCGATCTCGATCACGGACGCCCGACGCGTGCCCTGTTGCCGCACGGATACGCCGACCGTCCACACGGTCACCCCGTCACGGTCCGTCTTGAGTTCCCCGGTGTCCCGGGATACGAGCTTGGGTTCCGGCGCGACGACGCACAGCAGCGTCCCGAGCCGGGTGACGTCCACAGGTATGGACTGCATTTGGTGTGGCCTCCAGCCACTCGCGGACGTCCGTCTGTTGTCGGACGTCACTTGTCATGACAAGTGTCAGCCAGGAAGCGCTGTGATGCAAGTGACTTGTCATGACAGGTGACATCAGCACGGGTGACGCCATACAGTCGGAAGCGAGACGAACCCGTACACGGTGAACAGCAGCCACCGAGGAGACCCCATGGATTTGGTCCGACCCGACGCGCTATACCGGCAGTTGGCCACCGCGATCCGAGGGGACATCCAGGCCGGCGAGTACCCGCCGGGGACACTGCTGCCGTCCGAGAGCGCCCTGTCCGAGCGCTACGGGGTATCCCGCCCCACCGTGCGCCAGGCACTGGCCGCACTGCGAACCGAGGGACTCGTGATCGTGCGGCGCGGCAAGGGCTCGTACGTGCGCGACACCGCAACAGGACCCACGGTCACCCTGGACCGGGCCATCGTCCGCAGCACCGGCCACTACGCCGACCCTCACGACGAGTGGTCGCAGGTCGAGGAACCCACCGCCTACCGCACCACCACCGACGCCACCACCGGGCCATTGCTCGGCATGGACGAGGGCGAAGCCGCTTTCGGGTGCGACCGACTGATGACCCACCGACCCTCCAGCACCCGCGCACAGGTCCGCACCCTGATTCCGTTTCGGACCGCCGACAGCACCGGGCTGGGCAACGACTGCACCCGCCCGCAGGCCGAGCTGTACGCCGCCCTCGAAGCCGCCGGCCACCGCCTCACGTGGCACGAGAGCGTCACCGCTCGGATGCCCACCCCGGACGAGACCAGCGCGCTGCAACTACCGGAAGGCACACCCGTACTGATCATCCGCCGTATCACCGGCGGGAATTCGGGACCACTCCTATTGGAGGAAACGCGGACCGGGGCCGAAGCTGCGCGGGCCGACTACGTGATCACCCCACAGGGCCGACCCGCAGGCCGCAAACCCCGCGCCGCCAAGGACTGACGTATTTCGGCATCAGTAATCGACGTGACGGTATGACGCCGGACAATCGTCACTGCGGAGTCCCAGGCCGGACCATTGCAACGTCAGGATATCTACGGGCTTTCCGTCCCCAGGGATGGAAAGCCCGTAGTTTCCTGCTTCCAGGGATTCCCCATAGGCCGTCCAGACGACGGGTCGGCCGTAGAATTGCTCGTCGCCCCACGTGCTTGCCCAGCTCATACAGGATTTCTCCGGGGGTGTGAACGTCCATTTCTCCACCGTGCCGCACTGGGCAATTCTGGTGCCACTCGGGAGGATCCATACCGGGCCCTGATCATCGGGTGACAGTTCCGCAGTCACGGCCGACTTCGTACCCCCTTCCTTCGTATCCCGTACGCGCCACAGGCGCGATTTCTGGGCCGCCGCACCGCTCGCACCCCAATAGCCGTCCGGCGCCGCACGGTCGTTGAGCAAGTCGACGAGGGCCCCGCAGGCAGCATCGACGCCGGGCGCCGTCGCCAGGGTCGTTCCCGACGCGGGCAAGGGGTCGGGGTTCACTTTCTCCGCCCAAACGGCCGACGAATTTATCGCCTTCCATTTCCCCGCACCGCCGCTCTGGCGAAAGACGACATACATCGTCGCCACTCTCTCCTGTACACCCACAATCCGTTGACTGGACAAGAAATACCGGTTCGCCCCGACGGGGGTCTCTCCGGCATTGAATATGCGAACGTCGCTCACGGATGCAGGATGGTAAAAGAGGGTCGGGCTCTTCTGCCCGTACTGCTTTATCCGCGCTATGCGGTTCGTATCCGTTGCGAGCGGCGTACCGTCCTCCAGGTCCCGGACGAGAGAGATATCCATCCCGTCAAAAGCAGCCTTTTTCGCTGCCCAATACTCTAATACCGCCGTACGCGCATCGGTTTCCGATATCGCGGGTACCAGCGGGAGGGGCCTCGACACAGGGGCCGATGGTCTTGGTACGGCCGGGCGGGACGAAGGGGCTTGGGCAGAGCCCGGGTTATCTACCCCCGAGCAGGAAACGGCTGCCATTCCGAACAAGATCACCATTGCGCAAGTTCTCCGGATCATGAACGGGAGCCTAGGCATGGTGTCAACCAGGAATACCAGGGACGAAGATCATTACCGGCCGACGGGTCGAGCCACCACCCGAGGCACGCCCGCAACCATGGTTCACGCAGATCCGTCGCGGCACACCTGATCGCACCATCCCGGGGGTGTGTCCGAGACTTTCTCTACTTACTCAAGCCCGGCGCGTTCCGCGCCGGGGGCGGGCCCGCCCGGGGCGCCCGCCCCGGGCGTGCGGCGTGGCCGCCGGTCCCGGGTCGACACCCCGGCCGGCCCCGCCCGGGGCAAGGACCCGTGAGGGGCCCGGCACAGCGGCTGCCCCCGGACACCACCATCCGGCGAAAGCGCGATGTGGGCAGCCGCGGTGCCTCCCTCTCCCTCGGAAGGCACCGACGCGTCCAGGACCACAAGCCCGCACCGTGGGGGCCGGCGTCCGCAGTCTTGAGCCACCTCCCAGCACGGGGACCCCGCGTCGGGCAAGGCCGGGGGCCCTCAGTGGGGAATTCGGGTGGGGAGCGGTGCTCCCCACTGTGCCGGCCAGCGTACGGGCCCCCGACCATGCCCGACCCCCGCACAGGCAGGACACCGGCCCAACACTGCGACCACCACCCGCGCGCACCAGGCCGACACGCAGCCCCCGCCGAAGACCCTTACGCCGCGCGCCCGGACACCCGCCGCAGCGCACCGGACACCACCCGGGCCCCGGCCACCGACAGCCGGACATCCACCGTCGCCGAGCCGTCCGCCAACGACACCGCGACCGCCCGAGCATCCTCCGACGAGAACCCGTGCGCCTCGAACACGTCGTTGAGCAGGTTCGCCGAAGCAGCAGCGGCACGCCAGGCCGTCAGGTAGTCCACCCCCGGCGACCACAACGACGCCCCGGGGTCCCAGTCGCCCAAGCCCCCGCCGCCGGCCGGGTGACCCGCCTCCCCCGCGCTCATATCCGGATTCACCGTGACTCCTCCCTCAACCCCAGCCCAGAACAAGGTCCCTGACGGACCGTCACGCCAGCACGCAGCGCGACGACCCCGGTACCATCGGCACCGGGGTTCGTCAGGGCCCCAACCGGACCACCCCTTTCCCTCCAAGGCACGGGGTGGTCCGGACTGAGCTATGCGGTTGTCCGGGTGGCGCCTTGCACTCGATCTGCAAGACGCCACCCGGGGGATCGGAGCGGCGCGCGGCGCTGCCGGTCCGCGCGCCGCCTCCTGCCGTCACGGGAGAGGAGACGCTGTCGACACGCCTTCCCTACAGCAGGAACCCACGGAGGCGGACAAGAGAAGGAGTCTCCTCCGAGGGAGTTCGAAGGGGGCCGCAGGAACGGAGCGAGCGGCCCCGCCGACTCAGGGGCTGTCAGCAGGATTTCCGGTCATCGTGAACGGCCTTGCCAGCCCACGAGGTGCCAGGTCGAAGCGGCACCACACCGTCTTTCCCCCCATGCCCAGCGGCCCCCACGACAGCAGGTCCGAAACGGCTTCGACTATCCGCAGGCCGCGCAGCGAGCCACCCATCAGATGCGGTTCCGACAAATACGGTTGTAATACCCGTCGATCGGGCATCACGGGCGGACGCGGATCCGCATCCCGGATCTCGATCGCCACCGCGCGCATGGGCCAGAACGACAAGCGCATCGTGAACGTGCGCCCCAACCAGCCCTGTTGGTCCGGCATGAACGCGTGCACCACGGCGTTCGTCGCCAACTCGGATGCGCAGAGTATGGCCTCATCGGTCAGTTCGAGAAGATTCCAGTCCGCCATGGCCGCCCAGGTCAACGCCCGAGCCCGCTTCACTTCCGCCGGATGCGACTCCCAAGTGCGTTCCCGGATCCACACGGGATCCCATCCTGGACCGCTCAGCACGGCTCCGAGCCAGCGTTCCCCGGGACTTAACCGGCCATCCGCTTCCGACCAGCCGGGAACAGTCCGTTCCCGGTCGCGTTCATCCGGCTGAACCCGCGTGATCACGTGCCGCAGGCCCGCCCGCCCAATCTGCGTTCTGCCCATGCGTTGAGGGTTGCGGTTGGACTGCCCGGATCCCATACACAGGCTGTATACAACCGCCGTATGGTCGTCCCATGAGACAGCAGGGACCATGGGCAGACGGCCGCTTGCGCGCCGCATGGGCCGCACGCGATTGGGCCGTCATCTTCCGCCGGTACCGAAGCCTTGCCGGAGTCTCGCAAGAGAGGCTTGGGGTCCTTATCGGCATGCCCCAGTCGCACGTATCCACGATCGAGCGGGGCAGACGGCACGTTACATCCGTTGACGTCATCAGTCGCATTTCGGAGGGGTTAGCCGTGCCGAGCGAGTTGACAGGGTTACCCGAACCGGGGGATTCCCTGGAGTGGAGCCCCAACGCTGAGCTAAGCGACCGCATTTCACATGCCCAGCGCACAAGCCGTCTTGACACTGCCTCGGCCGACTGGATAGCGCATGTGCTTGCTGAGCAGCGCCGAACCGAGGATCAGGTAGGCGGCACCGACCTCTGGGTTGTAGTCCGGTCGCAACTGAACACCGTCACTCAGCTTCTACCCGATGCCTCCCGGGACGTCGCCGATAGGCTGTTGGTCCTCTGCGCAGAACATGCGCATTGGCTGTCCTGGGTTGCACAGCAGGAGGGCCGCAAGGGCCCTGCACTTCAGTGGCTGAACCTGGCACACGGATGGGCCATTGACGCAGGATCAGCCGACATGACGTCTTGGGTAGCCCGCGTTCGGGCTCTCTACACTCTCCAGCACGGCGACCCGCACCGAGCATTGAGAATCGCAGAGGTAGCGCAACGGGGCTCAGGCCCTCTGTCTCCGGCCGCCGAAGCCATCGCAGCGCACGCGGGCGCTCTTGCATCCGCCGCACTCGGCGATCGGGACGCGTCCCGGAGACTGTCCGAGCACGCCTACGGGTTGGCCCTTCGCGCTCCGGACGCCGAGGAACGCCCAGGGTGGCTCTACTGGCTTGACCCGTTGCGGGCAAAGCTACTGGTGGGCGACGCCGCATACGCCGCGCGCGACTGGTCCACAGCCGTGGGAGCACTTCAGGAAGGCGTCGCCGAACTATCCGACTTCCCCCGTGACCAGGCGTACTACTCGCAACGATTGGACGACGCCCGGCGCCGCCTCTGAGGTCACCCCCCGACCTCTACAACATCGTGAATGGCGATGTCGACCATGGGCCCACCGTCGTACAGAGGCTCAGCGTCAGCCGGGAGAGACACCAGAGTTCGAAGGGCGTTCTGCATCTGGCCGATGCTGGGCCCGTAGCCCGGTTCGGTGTCGAACGCCAGTCGGGCCGTATGCCGTGTCGGGTAGTCAACCGTCGTGCTGTAAGTGATGTCCCAGTCGCCCATCGGTCACTCACCCCTACCCATCGCGCGCCAAATCCGCCGTCCGCGCCATCGTAGCGACCCGCACCCCCAGGCCCCGGAGAGCTAGCACCGGGCCAACACCGGTTCAGGTCTCGGCCCAGGCTTACCTAGGTTGATTCGTTGCTGGGTCCCGATCTTGGCCACGTTGATGGCTGGACACCTATATATGCGGTCGCTCGTCATCTGAGTAGTAACACACTTCTAAGAACAGGTTGCGGCCTGCCCGACAAGACCCTGGTGGAGTCGAAGGAGCGGGTCCGCGCCGCGCTCGTCAACAGCGGTGAGGAGTGGCCGCAGCGGCGGCTCACGGTGGGCCTGTCGCCCGCGACCGTGCCCAAGACCGGCTCCGGGTTCGACCTGCCGATCGCGGCCGCCGTGCTGGCCGCGGCGGGCGTGCTCGACCCCCGCGCGATCGAGGACCTGGTGATGGTCGGCGAACTGGGCCTGGACGGGCGCCTGCGGCCGGTGCGCGGGGTGCTGCCGGCGGTGATGGCCGCCGCCGCGGCCGGCTGCGGGCGGGTCGTGGTGCCCGCCGTGGTGGCCTGCGAGGCCGAATTGGTGCCCGGGATCACCGTGTGCGGGGTGACCTCGCTGCGGCACCTGCTCGCGCTGCTGCGGGGCGAGCCGGTGCCGGTCGAGGAGCGGGCGGTGGCCGACATCGGCCTTGGCCCGGACCCGTTGGCCGTGGTCGGCACCCTGGCCGCCGGTCCCGCGCCGGCCGGTGCGCAGCCGGCCGACCTGGCCGACGTCGCCGGACAGGGCCGGGCCCGCCGGGCCCTGGAGGTGTGCGCGGCGGGCGGACACCACCTGTTCCTGCTCGGCAGCCCGGGAGCGGGCAAGACGATGCTGGCCGAACGGCTGCCCGGGATCCTGCCCGCGCTGGATGGTCCGGCCTCGCTCGAGGTCAGCGCGGTGCACTCGATCGCCGGCACCCTGCGCCCGGACCTGCCGCTGGTGACCGTGCCGCCGTTCTGCGCGCCGCACCACAGCGCCACGATGCCCGCCATCGTGGGCGGCGGCAACGGCCTGCCGCGCCCGGGCGCGGTGTCCCTGGCCCATCGCGGCGTGCTCTTTCTGGACGAGAGCCCGGAGTTCAGCGGGCGGGTGTTGGACGCGCTGCGCCAGCCGCTGGAGTCCGGCACGGTCACCGTGGCGCGCAGCGGCGGGATGTTGTGCTTCCCGGCGCGGTTCCTGCTGGTGATGGCCGCCAACCCGTGCCCGTGCGGGCGGTTCTCCGGGCGCGGCCTGGACTGCACGTGCTCGGTGCTGATGCGGCACAAGTATCTGTCCCGGCTGTCCGGGCCGCTGATGGACCGGATCGACGTACGGGTGACCGTGGACGCGGTCTCCCGGGCCGAGCTGTTCGCGCCGGAGGGGACGGGGGAGCGGTCCGAGGTGGTGGCCGCGCGGGTGCTCGCGGCCCGGGAGCGGGCCGCGTGGCGGCTGGCCGGGACCGGGTGGGCGGTCAACGCCGAGGTGCCCGGACGCGAGCTGCGCACCCGCTGGAGCATCGAGCCGGACGCGCTGGACCGGGCCGCCCGGGACATGGAGCGCGGCCTGCTCACCGCCCGGGGCCTGGATCGGGTCCTGCGGGTCGCCTGGACCGTCGCCGACCTGCGCGGGCACGAGCGGCCGGGCCGGGACGACGTGGACGCGGCGCTGGAGCTGCGGACCGGGATCGTCCGGGGCGACTCGGCCGGCGACGACGGGCCCGCCCGGTGACCGGGCCGGACCCGCTGCCGTGGGGCGACGCGGACCCGGCGGTCCGGGCGGCCCGAGCCGAGGCAGCCCGGGCAGCCCAGGCGGTCTCGGCGGTCCCGGTCGGCGCGGACGCGGCGGACGGCGAGGACGAGCGGGTGGCCCGGGCCGCGCTGACCCGCCTGGTGGAGCCGGGTGACGCGGCGTTCGGCCGCGCGGTGCGCGTGCACGGCGCCGCACGGCTGCTGCGCGACCTGTGCGGGCCCGGACCGCTGCCGGTGGAGCTGGCCCGGCGGGATCCGGCGGGCTACCGGGTCCGGCTGGGCGGCCACGACCCGCGGGCGGACCTGGCCCGGATCGCCGGGCTCGGCGGCGCCTTCGTGGCTCCGGGCGATCCGGGCTGGCCCAGCCAGCTCGACGACCTCGGGGACGCCCGGCCGCTGGGCCTGTGGGTCCGCGGCGCGGCACCGCTGCGGCTCGCCGCGCTGCGCTCGGTGGCGGTCGTGGGCGCGCGGGCGTGCACCGACTACGGCGCGCACGTGGCCGCGACCCTGGCCGCCGACCTGGCCGAGGCGGGCTGGACGGTGATCTCCGGCGGCGCCTACGGCGTGGACGCCGCCGCGCACCGGGGCGCGCTGGTGGTGGCCGGGCGTACCGTCGCGGTGCTCGCGTGCGGGATCGACGTGAACTATCCGCGCGGCCACGAGCGGCTGCTCGCGCGGATCGCCGAGGAGGGCACGCTGGTCACCGAGCTGCCGCCGGGCGCGCATCCGACCCGGTACCGCTTCGTCGAGCGCAACCGGGTGATCGCCGCGCTGACCAGGGGCACCGTGGTGGTCGAGGCGGCGCTGCGCAGCGGTGCGCTGATCAGCGCGCGTCGGGCGGCGCGGCTGGGGCGCCGGGTGATGGGCGTGCCGGGGCCGATCGGCTCGCCGAGTTCGGCCGGGGTGCACGCGCTGCTGCGCGAGCCGGGATCGGTGCTGGTGACCCGGGCGGCCGAGGTGATCGAGGAGGTGGGGCTGATCGGCGACGACCTCGCACCGGTGTTGGCCGGTCCGACCCGGCCGGGGGACGACCTGGCGCCCGAGACGCGTCGGATCCTGGAGAGCGTGCCGATCCACGACACGCTGTCCACGGCGCTGATCGCCCGCGAGGCCGGCGTCGCGCCCGCCGCCACCCGCCGCCACCTCGACGTCCTGGCGGGCCGGGAACTGGTCGATCGCACCTCGAAGGGGTGGCGTCGCCGTGGCGGTGCTTGACCTGGGGCGGCAGTGATCATCACCGTGAGGGGAGGCCCAATCGAGGAGGTGCCATACCCCGTGACCGACGAGAGCGCGGCCGAGGAGAGCGGCCCCGACCGGATCGCCCCGCCGCCGGTCGGACCCGCCCGAAGGACGGAGCGTGATCCGGCCCACCGGCTCGCCCGCCGGCCGCGCGCCCGGCACGCCGCCACAACCGGCCGGCTCGAACGCGCGTACCCGACCGGTACCGGCCCGACGTGCGACGACACGCCCGTACCGGCCCACGACCTCGCGGATTCGCCGGCCCCCGGACAGCGCCGCGGCGCGGCGGGTGCGCCCGTCCGGGCCGGCGCGTTCGGCGCCGGCCCCGGGTGCGCCATGGCGCACCCGCCCGGCACACGCGGGCGGGCACGCGCGCTGCCCCGGGACCGGCGCCTCGCGCGCGCCCTCGGGCGGTGGATCACCGCCGGTGGGCGGCGGCACGCGGGCTCGATCGCGGGGCCCGCCGCCCGGCGGATCGCCCCCGGGCCGCGTGCGCCCCGCCCGAAGCCGCGAAGGCGCCGGGCAGCCGCTCCCGCGACCCCGCCCGAGACCGCGCACCACGATCCGCGCGACCTCGGCCGCACCGCCGTGAGCCGGCCGATCGGGGCAGGACCCGATCTTCGTAGCGCTCGGCACTCGCCAGGTCACGCTACGCTCGCGAATACCCAGATTTGCACGCACGTCTCCGTGGAACGACACAAGGCCACGCATGCCCAAGCAAACCCCAGGGCGTAAGAGCGCCACCGCGGCCGGCTCCCAGGACGGACCGGCCGTCACCGTCGAGGACGGTGGCGCTTCCAACCGCGCGCTCGAGAACCTCTGGAGCGACTTCAAGCGCTCGGGGGATCCCACCCTGCGGGAACGCCTCATCCTGAATTACTCGCCGCTCGTGAAGTACGTCGCCGGGCGGGTCGGCGTCGGACTTCCGGCCAACGTGGACCAGGCCGACTTCGTCTCGTACGGGATGTTCGGCCTGATCGACGCGATCGAGAAGTTCGACCTCGACCGCGCGATCAAGTTCGAGACCTACGCGATCAGCCGCATCCGAGGCGCGATCATCGACGAACTGCGCGCGCTGGACTGGATTCCCCGGTCCGTGCGGCAGAAGGCCCGCGCGGTCGAACTGGCCTACGCGGGCCTGGAGGCCAAGCTCAACCGCACGCCCTCGGAGGTCGAGGTCGCCCGCGAGATGGGCATCGCGCTGGAGGACCTGCACGCGATCTTCAGCCAGCTCTCGCTGATCAACGTGATGGCCCTGGACGAACTCCTGCACACCGGCCAGGACGGCGGCGACCGGCTCAGCCTGGTGGACACGCTGGAGGACACCACCGCCGACGACCCGGTCGAGGTGGCCGAGAGCCGCGAGATGCGGCACCTGCTCGCCCGGGCGGTCAACGCGCTGCCGGAACGGGAGAAGACCGTGGTGACGCTCTACTACTTCGAGGGCCTGACCCTGTCCCAGATCGGCCAGGTGCTCGGGGTCACCGAGAGCCGCACCTGCCAGATCCACACCAAGGCGGTGCTGCAACTGCGCGGCAAGTTGTCCGACGCGCGATGAAGGTTTCGCGCGTTGTTCGCGGTCCGGCCGTCGTCGGATGTCGGTGCGATTCCTTAATGTGGACAAGTGGACAGCAAATCGGCACGCACGGCGGCATCTCGAGCGGGACGACCGGTGACCGCGGATCGATCGATCCGCGGTCACTACGAACCCGAGGACCTGGCCCGATGGGTCCCCGAGCCCAACAAGCGGCCCGGGCGCACCGCGTTCGAACGCGATCGGGCCCGGGTGCTGCACTCGGCCGCGCTGCGCCGGCTCGCGGGCAAGACCCAGGTGGTGGTCCCCGGCGAGACCGCCGCCGCGGGCCAGGACAGCCCGCGGACCCGGCTGACGCACTCGCTCGAATGCGCCCAGATCGGCCGTGAGCTGGGCCAGGCGCTGGGCTGCGATCCCGACCTGGTGGAGACCGCGTGCCTGGCGCACGACCTGGGCCACCCGCCGTTCGGGCACAACGGCGAGCGCGCCCTGGACGAGGCGGCCAAGAGTTGCGGCGGCTTCGAGGGCAACGCGCAGAGCCTGCGCCTGCTCACCCGGCTCGAACCCAAGACGTTCGGCCCCGACGGCCGCAGCGTGGGTCTGAACCTGACCCGCGCTGGACTGGACGCGGTGCTCAAGTACCCGTGGCCGCGCCGCTCGGACACCCACTCCTACGGCGCCTACGACGACGACCGCGCCGTGTTTGACTGGGTACGCGGGGACGCCGACCCGAGCCGCCGCTGCCTGGAGGCCCAGGTGATGGACTGGTCGGACGACGTCGCCTACTCGGTGCACGACCTCGAGGACGCGGTCCAGTCGCATCGACTGGACCTGGTCCGGCTGCGCGACCCGGGCGAGCGGCGCGAGTTGCTCGACCTCACCGTGCGCCGCTACCGCCCCGACTGCGAGGCCGACGAACTCGGCGAGGCGCTGGACCGGCTGCTCGCGCTCGACTTCTGGCCGGCGGGCTACGACGGCTCGCGCCGAGCCCAGGCCCGGCTCAAGAACGCCACCAGCGGCCTGATCGGCCGCTTCTGCCTGGCCGCCGAGCACGCCACGCGCGAGTTGTACGGCACCGAGCCGGTCACCCGCTACGCCGCCGACCTGATCGTCCCGCGCGCGATCCGGCTCGAATGCGCGGTGCTCAAGGCGGTCACCGCGCGCTACGTGATGGCCCGCGAGGGTGCCGAGCGGCTGCGCGAACGACAGCGCGCGGTGCTCACCGAACTGGTCGAACTGCTGTCCGCCGACGCGCCGGAGAGCCTGGACGCGTCGCTGCGCGAGGACTGGGTCGAGGCCGCAGACGACGCGGCCCGGCTGCGCGTGGTGATCGACCAGGTGGCCTCGCTCACCGACCGCGCCGCGATCACCCTGCACGCGGCGCTGAGCGCGCGGTGACCGCGCCGGTCGCCGCCCACGCCCGTCCGGTCGACCCGTAGACTCGACGATCGTGGCCGGCCGTATCCGTGAGGAAGACGTCAGGCGGGTCCGCGAGACGGCACGCATCGCGGAGATCGCCGAACAACACCTGCAACTCCGCAACGCGGGCGGAGGAAACTTCAAGGGGCTGTGCCCCTTCCACGACGAGAAGTCCCCGTCCTTCCAGGTCAGCCCGGCGAAGAACCTCTGGTACTGCTTCGGCTGCGGCGAGGGCGGCGACGTGCTCGACTTCGTCATGCGCCTGGACCACACCACGTTCTCGGAGACCGTGGAGCGACTCGCGCAGCAGTACGGCATCGAGCTTCGCTACGAGGAGGGGGGCTACACCCCCGGCCGTCAGCAGGGTCGGCGCACCCGCCTGGTCGAGGCACACAAGATCGCCGCGCGCTGGTTCGCCGACCAACTCGCCGGCCCCGAGGCGGAGACCGCCCGCCGCTTCCTCGCCGACCGCGGCTTCGAACAGGACGCCGCCGAACACTTCTCGCTCGGGTACGCGCCCAAGGGCTGGGAGAACCTGGTGCGATTCCTGCGCGGCAAGGGCTTCACCCCGCAGGAGATGCTGGAGGGTGGCCTGGCCAGCGAGGGTCGCAACGGTCCGATGGACCGCTTCCGGGGCCGGCTGATCTGGCCGATCCGCGACATCACCGGCGACGTGATCGGCTTCGGAGCGCGCAAGCTCTACGACGACGACAACGGTCCCAAATACCTGAACACCCCCGAGACGCCGATCTACAAGAAGTCCCAGGTGCTCTACGGACTCGACCTGGCCAAGAAGGAGATCGCCAAGTCCGGCCGGGCGGTCATCGTCGAGGGCTACACCGACGTGATGGCCTGCCACCTCGCCGGCGCCGGAACCGCGATCGCCACATGCGGCACGTCCTTCGGCGACGAGCACATCAAGGTGCTGCGCCGGCTGCTGATGGACTCCGGCGAGTTCCGCGGCGAGGTGATCTTCACCTTCGACGGCGACGCGGCGGGCCAAAAGGCCGCGCTGCGCGCGTTCGAGGAGGACCAGAAGTTCGTCACCCGCACCTTCGTCGCGGTCGAGCCGGGCGGTCTGGATCCGTGCGACCTGCGCCTGGAGAAGGGCGACGAGGCCGTGCTCGGCCTGATCGACGCGCGCGTCCCACTCTTCGAGTTCGCCATCAAGAGCCGGATCGAGGGCCACGACCTGTCCACCGCCGAGGGCCGGGTGGCCGCGCTGGACGCCGCCGCGCCGGTCATCGCGGGCATCAAGGACCAGGCCCTGCGGCACACCTACGCGGTCCGGCTCGACTCGATGCTCGGCTTCCTGGACGAGCGGTTCGTGGTCGGCCGGGTCGCCCAGATCAACCGGTGGCAGCGCGAGCGCGCCGCGCGCGGCGAACGCGGCACGGGCCCGGGCCAGGCGCCCCCGCAGTCCGGCCGACCGGCCCAGACCCCGCAACGACCCGCCGGCTTCCGGCCGGACCCGCGAGACATGTGTCAGGCCGTGCAGCGCGAGGTGCTCAAGCTCGCGCTACAGGCTCCCGAGCTGGTGGCCCCGGCGTTCGACCACTACGAGGCCGACGAGTTCACCGCCCCGTCGTACGCGGCCGTCCGGGCCGCGATCGCGGCCGCCGGCGGCGTCTCCTGCGACCTCGCGCCGACCCCGAACTGGGTCGCCGAGGTGCGCGCCGCCGCACCCGACGACACCATCCGGCACATGGTCACCGAGTTGGCGGTGGAGAGCCTGCACCGCACCGCCGAACCGGACCGCGCCTACGCCGACGGCAACCTGGTCCGACTGCGGGTGTTCTCCGCCGAACGCCGGATCGCGGACGCCAAGTCCCGCCTGCTGCGCATCGATCCGGTCCGCGACGCCGACGCGTACGCGCTGGTCTGGCAGGAACTGACCACGCTGGAGACGTACAAGCGCGCGCTGGTCGACCGAGGCGCCGAGGCGCTGTACGCCCCCGGCGGCTGATTCGCCCGCCCGCCGGCCCGAAACCGCCCCGGCGGGGCCGGCACGCCACGTCGATCGCCGCGATCGCCCGTGCGCCGGGCGAGATTTCCGCGCCTGGCTCTCGGCTACAGGCCCCCTCGTACAGCAGACTGGGGAAGGTGCATCGGCACACCAGACGGGGGAAAACGCCCGGCGGCGACCCCGCCCACACGGATCGGACGGATGAGCCTGAACCGGGCCCGGCCACCGTCCTCACCCAGCACGCCACCCCAGGAACCGCGCCACCCGTGCCGGACGCGGCACCCGCACCGACCGCGGCCGCCGTGTCGCACACGGCCGAGCAGACCGCGGGAGCGGACACCGACGCCGAGTCGGACGACACTCCGCGGCCGGCCGAGTCCGGCGGCTCGTCCGCCGACCTGCTGCGCCAGTACCTGCGCGAGATCGGCCGAGTGCCGTTGCTGAGCGCCGCGGACGAGGTCGATCTGGCACGCCGGGTCGAGGCCGGCCTGTTCGCCGAGGAACGCCTGCTCGACGACCCGCCCGCCGACCCCGCCGCCCGCGACGCGCTGGCCACCCTGGTCCGCGACGGCGAGCGGGCCAAACGCCGCCTGATCGAGGCCAACCTGCGCCTGGTGGTCTCCATCGCCAAACGCTATGTCGGCCGCGGCCTGGGCCTGCTCGACCTGGTCCAGGAGGGCAACCTGGGCCTGATCCGGGCGGTGGAGAAGTTCGACTACACCCGCGGCTACAAGTTCTCCACCTACGCGACCTGGTGGATTCGCCAGGCGATGAGCCGGGCGCTGGCCGACCAGGCCCGGACCATCCGGGTCCCGGTGCACGTGGTCGAGTTGATCAACCGGGTCATCCGGGTGCAGCGCCGGCTGTTGCAGGAGCGCGGCGAGGAGCCCACCGCGGAGGACGTCGGCGAGGTCCTCGACCTGACCGCCGAGCGGGTCACCGAGATCCTGCGGCTGGCCCAGGAGCCGGTGTCGTTGCACACACCCGTCGGCGAGGACGAGGTGCTCCTGGGCGACATCGTCGAGGACACCGACGCGACCTCCCCGGCCGAGGCCGCGGCATACCTGATGCTGCGCGAGCACCTGGAGGCGCTGCTGTCCACCCTGGGCGACCGGGAACGCCAGGTGGTGCAACTGCGCTACGGGCTCGCCGACGGCGAACCGCACACCCTGGAGGAGATCGGCCGGGTCTTCGGGGTGACCCGTGAGCGAATACGCCAGATCGAGTCGCGCACACTGTCCCGACTTCGCGAACGGTCGTACTCGGAGCAACTGCGAGGCTATCTCGACTGATCCCTACTGTTCCGAGGTTCGTCTGCTGTCAGAATTCGCCCATGCCGACAAGCCCGACACCCACCCTCGTCGCCGGGGTGCACTGCTCAGCGCGCCAGTTGCGCATCCTCGTCTGCGACGCCGCGAGCGGTACGCCCCTGCGCCAGGGGCGCGCCGCGTACGCCGAGGGCGCCGCGACCACGCCCGGCGCGTGGCTGCGGGCCTTCGGCGAGGCCGCGGCGGGCGGCCTCCTCGACGGCGTGGCGGCGATCGGGGTGGCCGCCCAGAACCACGGCGCCGTCCCGCTGGACGCGCAGGGCGTGGTACTCGGGCATCCGCTGCCCGGGGACGACCTCGGGGCCTCCGGGGCCGCCGCGGACCTCGTGGACGCGCTGGGCGGGCCGGGGGCGTGGACGGTCGCGACCGGATCGGTGCCCGGTTCGTCGTCGGCGATCGCCCAACTGCGGCGATTCGCCCGGTTCGAACCCGACGCGGTCACCCGGATCGCCTCCGTCCTGCTCCCGCACGACTGGGTCACCTGGCAACTGCTCGGCTGCCCGCCGGAGCCGGTCACCGACCGCGCGGACGCCTCGACGACCGGCTACTACGCCACCACCGGCGAGTGGCGTGAGGACCTGTTGCACCTGGCCATCGGCCGGGTCCCGCGCACGCCGCTCGTGCTGCCGCCGGGCGGCGCCGCCGGGCGCACCCCCGAAGGCGTGCTGGTCTCCGCCGGCACCGGCGCCGAGGCGGCCCTGGCGCTGGGCGCGGGGCTGTCCGACGGCGACGTGGTGGTGGCCATCGGCACCACCGGCACCGCCTTCGCACCGCACCCGGTGTCGGTGGCCGACCCGACCGGGGTGGTCGCTTCCTACGCGGACGCCACCGGGCGATACCTGCCACTGGTGCGCACCCTCAACGCGGCCCGGGTGCTGCGCGGCACCGCGTCGATGCTGGGACTGGACGCCGAGGAGTTCGACCGGGTCGCGCTGGAGTCCACCCCGGGCGCCGCCGGACTGGTGCTGCTGCCCTACCTCGAAGGCGAGCAGATCCCCGACCTGCCGCACGCGGCGGGCACGCTGACCGGGCTGCGCCGGGAGAGCATGACGCCGGCGTCGCTCGCCCGGGCGTCGGTGGAGGGCATGTTGTGCGGCATCTCGGACGCGCTGGACGTGCTGCGTGATCGGGACGTGGCGGTGGATCGGGTGATTCTGGTCGGCCCGGGCGCGCGCTCGGCCGCGGTGGCCACGATCGCGCCGGCGCTGCTCGGGTTGCCGACCGCGGTGCCCGCGGCGGCGCTCGCCGGGCGCTACGTGGCCCAGGGCGCGGCCCGGCAGGCCGCGTGGGCGCTGTTCGGCGTGCTCCCGGCGTGGCCCTCGGGGGTGGGTGTGTTCCCGGAACCGGGCGAGGAGGAACTGGCGCTCGGCGACGCGGTCCGGGCGCAGTATCGCGAGGTGCGTGATCGGCTGCACCCGGGCGCGGTGGCGCCGCCGCGCGAGGGTGCGGACGCGGGTGGGCGCCACCGCAGGGGGTGATCGGCCGGGGCGCCGACCGACGGATGGTCGGCCGGCGCCGGACAGGCCCGATCCGCGGCCCCGCCCGACCGATGCCACCGGCCGTCGCGGGTGCCGCGGGTACTGCGGCGACGCGGGTGCTTGCCCGCATCGGGCGCCTACGGGTACTACAGCCCCTGTCCGTAGCGCGGCGGCGTCACCGACGTGCCGTTCGTGCCGTGCCGGCCGAACCGGTCCGGCAGGTGCCGACCCACCCGCTCGGGCAGGTGCTCGCCGATCGCCCGACCGGCCTTGACGCCGGCCCCGCGGCCGAGTTCGGCCGCCGCGTGCCCGGCCTTCTGGGCGGGCGGGCTGCCCGCCACCGTGCCGGACAATTTCCGGATCTGCTCGTACCGCTCACGCCCGGCCTTCGCCCCCAGCACGTAGCCGATGGCGAGGCCGGTGACGAAGGTGAGCTTGTTGATCATGGTGTCCTCCGCGGTCGTGTGTCCCGCCCGTGCACGTCAGCGCCTACCCGGGCGCGGTGCGTAGGCAACCTGTGAGGTCCTACCGGAAAAACCCTGGTGCGGGCCACCCCTCGGAATGCGCTAATGTATTCCACGCAGCGACCGCCGAACGGTCCGACGCAATCCCGCATAGCTCAATTGGCAGAGCAGCCGGCTGTTAACCGGCAGGTTATTGGTTCGAGTCCAATTGCGGGAGCCACCGGAAGCGCCCACCAGGTTCACCTGGTGGGCGCTTCCGCGTTGCCCGGCCGGGCTACTCGCTCCCGGTGCGGGCCCAGAACTCGCGCCACGACGCCCACGCCTGGGGCAGCTCCGCCTCGGTGATCATCGGGTTGTTCGGGAAGTGGAAGCGGTCGGGCACGGCCAACGGGTGCTCCAGCACGTCGGCCGCGTAGAAGACGCTCGGCTTGCGGCTGCGGAAGTACCACCGCCCGTCCCGCCGTTCGTAGCGGTCCCGGTAGATCATCGGCATCACCACCCACAGGTCGCCCACCTCGTGCTCCGGGCGGCAGTACACGACGCCCGTGGCGTGGTCCTGGTCCACCAGGTCGATCACGTGGTTCCCGATCAGGTGAAAGGTGATCCCGTACGGGCGCAGCACCGGGTCGAACCACCGGGCCAGGGCGTCCCGGCCGACCCCGCCGTCACCCGTGCGCACGTCGTCCACGAACAGCGCGGCCAGCGCCGGCACGTCCCGACCGTCCAGGGCGAGCGCGTAGCGGGCGGCGAGTTGGCGGATCTGCTCGTGCGCCTCCAGGCGATCGAGCCGGGTGGTGATCGGGTCCGACATGCTGCCTCCGTAAGCTGACGGTCAGTCAGATATCACCGTGTCAGATGCCCGGCCGGGACGATGCCCCGGGTCCGCGCGTTCGGCACCCACCCGTGGGGAGCGGTCGCATGGTCGACGTCGGCATCTACCTGGACCTGCGCAACCCGGTCGAGTGGCGGCAGGACTGGTCCCGGTTGTACGCGTTCACGCTGGAGTTGTGCGAGGAGGCGGACCGGCTCGGAGTGCACTCGATCTGGACCACCGAGCATCACGGCTTCGACGACGGCTACCTCAGCCAGCCGCTCACCCTGGCCGCCGCGATCGCCGCCCGCACGAAGCGGGCCCGGATCGGCACCGGCGTCACGATCGCGCCGCTGCGGCACCCGGCGCACCTGGCCGAGGAGGCGGCGATCGTGGACCTGGTCAGCGGCGGTCGGCTGGAACTGGGCATCGGCACCGGTTACCGGAAGCCCGAATACGACCTGTTCGACCGGTCCGACCTGATCGGGACCCGGTTCTCGGCCACCGACGCGAGCGCGCGCGAGATCCGCAGACTGTGGGAGAGCGGGACGATCACGCCGGGGCCGGTCCAGCGCCGGCCGCGGATCTGGCTCGGCTACCAGGGGCCGCAGGGTGCGCGGCGGGCCGGGCTGCTGGGCGAATCGCTGCTGACCGCGAATCCGGCGATGGCAGCCCCGTACCTGGATGGACTGCGCGAGGCGGGTCACGACCCGGCCGGCGCCCGGATGGCCGGGCTGCTGAACGGATGGATCACCGAGGACCCCGAGCGGGACTGGCCGGTGGTCTCCCGACACCTGGCGCACCAGTGGGACGGCTACCACCGGTACGCGGTCGAGGGCACCGACGCCGCACCGCCGCGTCCGATCGACCCGTACCGGTGGCGGGCGCGCGGACTGTCCGCCGCGCCGGGCCACTTCCTGCACGCGACGCCCGAGGACGCGGCCCGGGAGATCCGGGCGTACGTGGCCGATACGCCGATCGAGACGGTGTGGTTCTTCGCGTCGTTGAGCGGCATGGACGAGGAGATGGCGCGCGCACACGTGACGACGCTGTGTTCGCGACTGGCGCCACTGGTGGCGTGACCCGGGCACCGACCCTCGGGGCCGGCCGGGACGGCGCGGCGCCGGCGCTCCCGACCGCCGCCCGGGCGCGCGGGCGCGGGTCGGGCGGCGGTCGGGCGAGGTCGGCGGGAGGCGCCCCGCCGGGACTACGGGATGATCACCGTCTTGCCCCGGGCGCCGCCGAGGCGGCTGCGGGCGATGGCGGTGGGAGCGTCGCTCAGCGGCAGGCGGGCCTCGATCGGCACGGTGATCCGGTGTCCGCGAAGTTCGTCGGCGAGCCGGTCGTACAACTCCGCGGTGGACTTCTGGTCGTGGTTGATCGCCTCGATCCCGCGCTCGGCCAACTCCCGCGCGTCGGCCGCGAACTGGGTGGTCAGCGCCACTCCACCGTCCCGGATCAGCCGGGCGTAGGCGGCGAAGTCGGTCGCGTCGGAGACCAGGTCGACCAGCGCGTCCACGCCGTCGGGATAGTCCGAGCGCACCTTGTCCGCGACGATCCCGCCGGTCGCGTCGTAGGTCTGGGCGGCGCCGAGCGCGCCCATCTTCGACGCGCCGACGCCCCGGGTCACCGCGAGCACCCGGACGTCGCGCGCCGCCGCGAGCTGGGTCAGGAAGGTTCCGACGCCGCCTGCCGCGCCGACCAACAGGAGGGTCTGATCGGCGCGCACGCCACCGGCCTCCAGCAGGCCCAGCGCGGTGCCCGCGGCGGTGGGCAGCGTGGCGGCCTGGGCCGGGTCCAGATCGGCGGCGGAGGCGATCAGACCGGTCGAGGGCACGGTCAGGAACTCGGCGTACGCGCCGACCGCGCCGACCGGCGCGCGCAGCGCCGAGCCGAACACCTTGTCGCCGACCGAGAACCGGACCGCGTCCGAACCCGCGTCCACGACCGTGCCCGCGAAGTCCACCCCGAGCACGAGCGGGAACGCGTGCTTCATCGACTCGGCGAGCATGCCGTCCGCGACCTTCCAGTCGAACGGGTTGACGGCCGCCGCCGCGACCTCGACCAACAGCTCACCCCTGGCGGGGGTGGGTTTCGAGACGTCGACGACCTTCGGGTCGCCTCCGAACTCGTTCACGGCGACAGCGCGCATGGTGGTTCTCTCCTCGCACGAACTCCAACGATGACCGGGATCACCCGAGTGACCGCGCGCGGCGCGTCGTAAACGACCGGCGGGCAAGGGCGGCCCGGACCCGACGGTGCGATGCGGCGCACGCGGCCTCGACCCGATCGAGCGATGGGATGCGAACACTTTCGGGCAGGATGAGACAACGCTCGTGAGGATCCCCCCAAGCGTTGGTCGCGCCTGACCGGTTATGCTGCGTCAGGCTGTCCGGCAGCGGACGGCACGGGGGCGGTAGCTCAGCTGGTTAGAGCAGGGGACTCATAATCCCTTGGCCGTGGGTTCGAGTCCCACCCGCCCCACCCGTTCAGGTCGGCGTCTCGCTGTGCGTGTCCCACGTCGTATGTCTCGATCGTAAGCTTTCGCCGCTTGGCTTCGTCGCTGTGTGTCGTCGAGCGACTCTTTTCCGTAGTCGAGTGAGAGCTTAGCGGGCCCACCGGGGATTCCGGGAGGGAAATCACTCGTACGGGCTATCCCCATGTATATCCCTGGCGTGACGTGACCTCGGCCAGCGTGCGCTGACCCGCCACGCTCGGGTGGAACCAGTCCCAGTGGCTGACGTCGTTCTTCCCGAACCGCTGGGTGTTCACCACACCGCCGTCGTAGCGGCAGTTGGACCAGGTCGAACACACCTCGCGCAGCTTGGCGTTGAAGGCGGTCACCCGGTCGCGCACCCGCTGCCGGCGGTCCAGTGCGGCGGGCTTGGCCGATTGCGGATCCTCCAGCATCGACTGGCACACGTTCGCCATCGACCACACCGCGCGGGCCATCATCTCGTCGTGACCGGTCTCCCACATGCGACCCAGGTCCGGCACGCTGACCACCAGGACGCGCGTGCGCGGCAGCCCCTCGCGCAGTACGTCCAGCGCGTCGCGGAACTGGCTCTCGAACGTGCCCGGCGAGGTCATCTCGGCCTCGGAGCGCCGGCACGCGTCGTTGGCGCCCATCAGGATCGTGACGTACTCGGCCCGCTCCTGGACCGCCTTGCGGGCCTGGCCGGCCAGATCCGACATCCGGGCACCGGTCTCGGCGTTGTTGAAGACGGCGTCCGCGGGCAGTCCCAGCCGCTTGGCGTGACTGTTCACGTCGGCCGAGGTGCCGGTGGCCCACGACTTCTCCGGGCAGTCCTGGAGCGGTGAGCACGTGTCGAAGCCGCGCGTGATCGAGTCGCCCAGGGCCGCCATCGAGCGCGGTCGGGGTGGTGCGGTCGCGGTCGCCGGCGCGTCCGGTGTCGGGGTGATCGCCTTCCCGTTGGGCTGTTCGGCCGAGGTCGGGTTGCCCGGTTTCCCGGTTTGCCTTCCGCTCGGCTCGGCCGCCGGCTTACCGCCGACCGCGGCCGGGGCGGCGGCGTCGCCGCCACCCGAGTCGTTGCACGAGGACACTGCCAACAGCGTCGCGACCATCGTCGCGGTGACCACCCCTACTCGTCGTTTCCCGCCCACGCCGCCCCTCCCGACCCCTAGCATCGACACGACGATGTCCATCGACGGTACGTCACTCCTTCGTGTGAAGGCCGACAAAGCCGGGAGTGGCGTTGTCGACGGCCGGGCACGTTGAGTGCAGTGGCTCACCATTCCGAGACGGTGAGTAACGAATTGTTCCTTCACATCGGACAATTGCCCACATGTGATTACGGACAGCAACTGGTGCCTGTGGTACATCCGTGGTCTGTGGGGCACAATGGAAGACCGGGATTCGAACAGGCAGTCCGAGACAAGGGTTGAGGCCGCTGGGGAAGGCGAACCTCGTCCTTGAAGCCTGGAGGTCCCGGTGACGACACGTGGAGTTCTGTACGTGCACTCCGCGCCGCGTGCGCTGTGCCCGCACGTCGAGTGGGCCGCAGCGGGCGTTCTTGGCGTGCGCGTGAGTCTTGACTGGGTCCGCCAGCCGGTGGCGCCCGGTATGTTGCGGGCCGAGCTGTCCTGGCAGGGCGCGCCCGGTACCGCGTCGCGCCTTGCCTCGGCGCTGCGCGGGTGGCACCTGCTGCGCTTCGAGGCCACCGAGGAACCCTCGGCCAACGCCGAGGGGGAGCGCTACAGCAACACCCCCGATCTCGGCATCTTCCACGCCGTCACGGGGGCGCACGGCGACATCCTGATCCCCGAGGATCGGCTGCGCGCGGTTCTGGGTCGGGCCGCCCGCGGCGAGGTCGATCTGCGCTCCGAGGTGGAGAAGCTGCTCGGCAAGCCGTGGGACGACGAACTGGAGCCCTTCCGCTACGCGGGGGAGGGCACGCCGGTGCGCTGGCTGCACCAGGTGGTCTGAGCCCGGGCGGTGGACCCGGGGCGGCGGCCGGAGCAGCCGGGGAGAAGACATACGTATAGACATACCGACGCGTGGGGCCCTTCCGAATCATCCGGAAGGGCCCCACGCGTCTCCGCCTTCGGACCTACAGCGGGATGTTGCCGTGCGCGCCGCGGGTGCGCGGCGCGGCGGCGATCGCCTTCGCGATCGCGATCCGGCTCTCGTCCGGGTCGATCACCTCGTCCACGACGCCGAGTTCGATCGCCCGCTCCAGACCTCCGGCGACCTTCTCGTGCTCGGCCGCCAGCTCCAGCTCCACCTGCGGCTTCAGTTCGTCCGGGACTTCGGCGAGCCGGCGTCGGTGCAGGATGCGCACGGCGGCGACCGCGCCCATCACCGCGACCTCGGCGGTCGGCCAGGCCAGTACCCGGGTCGCCCCCAGCGAGCGCGAGTTCATCGCGATGTACGCGCCGCCGTACGCCTTGCGCGTGACCATCGTCACGCGCGGCACGACGCACTCGCCGAACGCGTGCAGCAGCTTCGCGCCGCGGCGCACCACGCCGTCCCACTCCTGGCCCACGCCGGGCAGGTAGCCGGGCACGTCCACGACCACCACGAGCGGCACCCCGAACGCGTCGCACATGCGTACGAAGCGGGACGCCTTCTCGGCCGACGCCGAGTCCAGGCAACCACCCAGGCGCAGCGGGTTGTTCGCGACCAGGCCCACGGTGCGCCCGCCGAGCCGGCCGAGCGTGGTGACGATGTTCGGCGCCCACTTGGGGTGCAGTTCCTGGCCGGGCTCGTCCAGCAGGCCCTCGACCACCGGGTGCACGTCGTAGGCCCGCTTGGCGGACTCGGGCAGCAGCGCGCCCAGTTCGCGGCGGTCCAGGCCGGTCGGGTCGATCTCGCCCTGGTTGGCCAGCAGATCGGCCAGGCCGCGGGCCCGGTCGATCGCGTCCTGCTCGGAATCGGCGACCACGTGCACCACACCGCTGCGTCGGCCGTGCGGCTCGGGGCCGCCCAGGCGCAGCGCGTCGACGTCCTCGCCGGTGACCGAGCGGACCACGTCCGGGCCGGTGACGAAGATTCGGCCCTCGGGCGCCAGGATCACGATGTCGGTCAGCGCGGGTCCGTAGGCCGCGCCGCCTGCGGCCGCGCCGAGCACGACCGAGATCTGCGGGATCCGGCCCGAGGCCATGGTCATCGCGTGGAAGATCCGGCCCACCGCGTGCAGGCTGGCCACGCCCTCCTGGAGTCGGGCGCCGCCGGAGTGGAACAGCGCGATGATCGGCGCCTGCTCGGCCATCGCCCGCTCGTACGCCTCGACCACGATGGCGCAGCCCTCTTCACCCATCGCGCCACCCTGGACGGTGGGGTCCGAGGCGTAGGCGACCACCCGGGCGCCGTTGATCGTGCCGACGCACGCGAGGGTGCCGGAGGTGGTCTCGTAGGCGGAGATCTCCTCGTACGAGCCCGGATCCACCAGGTTGCGCAGCCGCAGCCTCGGGTTGCGCGGGTCGTCGTCGCGGTGCGGACGGGTGGGCCTGGCGGCGGGCGCGGATGCGGCCTTGCCACCGGGTCGGTTGTCCATCACGGTCACGTGTATACGGTCCGTCCTGCCCGCCGCGTCGCGCGCGTCGGGCATGGTGCCGCCCGGCGGCGCGCGTCGCGGACGAGCGCGAGAAGCCCGGGGGTCACCCGAACCGGCGGAAGGCGACGACGACGTTGTGCCCGCCGAAGCCGAACGAGTTGTTGAGCGCGGCGATGTCGCCGTCGGGCAGCGTGCGCGGCTCGCCCCGGATGATGTCCAGGTCCACCTCGTCGTCGAGGTCGTCCACGTTGATCGTGGGCGGCGCCGTGCGGTGGTAGAGGGCGAGCACGGTGGCGACCGACTCGACCGCGCCGGTGCCGCCGAGCAGGTGCCCGGTCATCGACTTGGTGCTGGTGACGGTGACCTTGTCGGCCGCCGCGTCGCCCAACGTGGCGCGGATCGCCCTGAGTTCGGTGACGTCGCCCGCCGGGGTCGAGGTGCCGTGCGCGTTGACGTGCACGATCTCCTCCGGCGCGAGGCCGCCGTCCTCCAGGGCCAGTGCCATCGCGCGGGCGATGTCGCGGCCGGTCGGCTCGGGCTGGGCGATGTGGTGGCCGTCGGAGCTGAGTCCGGCGCCCGCGACCTCGGCGTACACGCGGGCCCCGCGGGCCGCCGCGTGCTCGGCGCTCTCCAGGACCAGGACGCCCGCGCCCTCGCCCATCACGAAGCCGTCGCGACCTTTGTCGTACGGGCGCGACGCGCGCTGCGGCTCGTCGTTGCGCTTGGACATCGCCATCATGTTCGCGAAGGCGGCCATCGGCAGCGGGTGGATCGCGGCCTCGGTACCGCCGCAGACCACCACGTCGGCGCGGCCCGAGCGGATCATCTCCAGGCCGTAGGCGACCGCCTCGGCGCCCGAGGCGCACGCGCTGACGGGAGTGTGCACACCCGCTCGCGCGCCCAACTCGATGCCGACGTTGGCGGCCGGGCTGTTGGGCATGAGCATCGGGACGGTGAGCGGGCCCACGCGACGCGGACCCTTGTCGTTGAAGATGTCCCACGCGTCGAGCAGGGTGGTGACGCCGCCGATGCCGGAGGCGATGACCACACCGAGGCGGATCGGGTCCACGACGAGCGCGTCCGGGGCGTCCTCGGGCGCGGTGTTCTTCGCCGCGTAGCCGGCGTCCAGCCAGGCCTCGCGCGCGGCGATCATCGCGAACTGGCCGGAGCGGTCCAGGCGACGCGCCTCGACCTTCGGCATGACCTCCAGCGGCTCGACCGCGATGCGCGCGGCGAAGGTGACCGACAACTGCGCGGCCCATTCCTCGGTCAGCGCCCGCGCGCCGGACGTGCCCGCGAGCAGCGCGGACCACGTGCTCGCGACATCCCCGCCGACCGGCGTGGTCGCGCCCAGACCGGTGACGACCACGGTTCGCGCGGCGTCGTTGCGCTCGGTCGACTTCACTGTCTTCTCACTCCCACGCTGTTGTTTCGGGCGATCCGGCGGCTGGGGTGCCGGTGCCGGTGGTGCTGCGACCGCCCGGGCCGGACTCGCGGGTGCGGGTCCGGCCCGGGGTACGGCCGGCGCTGCTTTCGACCTAGGCGGCGGCCTTGACGATGTAGTCCACCGCGTCGCGGACGGTCTTGAGGCCCTTGACGTCGTCGTCCGGGATCTTGACCTCGAACTTCTCCTCGGCCGCCACGACGACCTCGACCATCGACAGCGAGTCCACGTCCAGGTCGTCGATGAAGGACTTGTCCAGCTCGACCTCGTCCTGCGGGACGCCGGCGATCTCGTTGACGATGTCGGCGAGGCCCTCGAGGACCTGCTCCTGGCTGGCAGCCATGTTGCTCCTTGATTCGAATCTTCTGCGGTGACGGGTACTGCTGATGTTGCTCGTCCGGTCGGCGGCGACCGACGGGGGACTACGGAAGCGTAATGACCTGCCCCGCGTAGACGAGGCCGGCCCCGAATCCCATGATCAGGGCGGTGCCTCCGCTGACCGCTTCGCCGCTTTCGAGCATGCGCTCCATCGCGAGCGGGATGGACGCGGCGGAGGTGTTGCCGTTCTCGGCGATGTCGCGGGCGACCGGCACTTCGGCGGGCAGCTTCAGTGCCTTGATCATGGCATCGGTGATCCGCATGTTGGCCTGGTGCGGGATGAACGCGTCCAGGTCCTCGGCCTTGATCCCGGCGGCGTCCAAGGCCTGCTCGCAGACCTTGGCCATCTCCCACACGGCCCAGCGGAAGACCTTCTGGCCCTCCATCTTGAGCGTGGGGAATTCCTGTTCGCGATCCTCGCGCAGGTCGTTCCAGTCGACGGTCTGGGTGATCGCCTCGGACTGCGCACCGTCCGAACCCCACACGACCGGGCCGATGCCCGGCGTGGCCGAGGGACCGATCACGACGGCGCCCGCGCCGTCGCCGAAGATGAACGCGGTGCCGCGGTCCGACAGGTTGGTCAGGTCGCTGAGTCGCTCGACCCCGATCACCAGGACGTACTCGGCGCTGCCGCCGCGGACCATGTCGCTGCCCAACGAGACGCCGTAGCAGAAGCCCGCGCAGGCCGCGGAGACGTCGAACGCCGCCGCCCGCCCGCCGCCCGCGCCCAGGCGGTGCGCGATCTCGGTCGCGATGGCCGGGGTCTGCTTGAGGTGGGTGACCGTCGAGACGATCACGCAGCCCACCTGCGAGGCGTCCAGGCCGGCGTGCGCGAGGGCCTTGCCGGCCGCCGCGATGGACATCTCGGCGACGGTCTCCTCGGGGGAGGCCCAGCGCCGGGTCTTGATCCCGGACCGGCTCTGGATCCACTCGTCGGACGAGTCGATCCGGTCCACCAGCTCGGAGTTGGGCACGATCCGAGCCGGGCGGTAACCGCCGACGCCGAGGATGCGCGCGTGCGCGGCACCGGCGCGGGGGGTGATGGTAGCGGTCACGCGTGGTCCTCCCGTACGGGTTCGAGGCCGGGTGGGTTCGCGGCCGGGTGCGGAGCGACTGTCACGACGTACGTCACAGCGAGCTCTGCGGGTGGATGCGCAGCAGCGGCATGCCGGGCGCGACCGGGTCGCCGTCCTCGACGAGCCACTCGACCACGGTGCCGCCGTGCGGGACGGTGATGGTCTGCTCGTCACGGTGCGAGCGCACCGTGGCGACGCGGGAGCCGGGCATCAGCGAGTCGCCCGCCTTGACGTCGGTGAGTTCGACGATGCCCTTGAACGGCGCGACCACCAGGCGCCACGTGGGCGAGGCGTCGATCGTGCTGGGGCTGCCGTGCCGCTCGACCAGCTTGCGGGCCGCCTCCAGGTCGTCCGGGGTCTTGAGCGCGACCCTCTCCACGTCCGGCAGGGCGCGCTTGGCCAGACCGGTCAGGGTGCCGGCCGGGGCCACCTCGATCAGCCCGGTGACGCCCAGGTCCTTCATGGTCTCCATGCACAGGTCCCAGCGCACCGGGTTGGAGACCTGGGTGACCAGCCGCTTGACCACGTCGCGGCCGTCGTGCAGCACGGCGCCGTCGGAGTTGGAGATGAACGGCGTGCGCGGGTCGCGCACGGTCACACCCGGGACCAACTCGGCGAGCCGGCTCACCGCGGACGCCATGTGCTCGGTGTGGAAGGCGCCGGCCACCGCGAGCGGTCGCACCTTCGCCCGCTCCGGCGGGTCGGCGGCGAACGCGGCGAGCTGCTCCAGGGTGCCGGCCGCGACGATCTGGCCCGCGCCGTTCATGTTCGCCGGGGTCAGGCCGTGCTCGGCGATCTTGGCGAGCACCGCCTCCGGGGTGCCGCCGAGCACCGCGCTCATGCCGGTCTGCGTCACGGCGGCCGCGGCGGCCATGGCCTTGCCGCGCTCGCGGACGAGGGTCATCGCCGACTCGGCGGTGATCACCCCGGTGCCGGCGGCGGCGGTCAGCTCGCCGACGCTGTGACCGGCGGCGGCGCCGACCACGCGATAGGCGTCGGAGGGGTGCGGGAAGAGCGCGAGGGCGGCCACCAGACCCGAGGCGACGAGCAGCGGCTGGGCCACCGCCGTGTCCCGGATCTCGTCCGCGTCGGCCTTGGTGCCGTAATGGATCAGGTCGAGGCCCGTGACGGCGGACCACCAGCGCAGCCGATCGGCCACACCATCGAGGTCGAGCCAAGGGGCGAGGAATCCGGGCGTCTGGGCACCCTGTCCGGGAGCGACGAGTACGAGCACGAGGTCAAGCCTCTCTCCTGCCAGGGGTGTGAGCCCCTTATCGGCAGGGACGAAGATCCGATGGCGACTTTGTGGGTTTCCTACAAATGGTGTTCGGGCTAGCTCTCGATTGCGGCGAGCCGGCCGAGGATCAGCGAGACCTGGAGGGTGAACGCGGAACGCGTCTCGGTCGGTACGAGTCCGGTAACGTCAACGACACGTCGCAGCCGGTAGCGCACGGTATTCGGGTGTACGAAGAGCATCCGGGCGGCCCCCTCGAGACTCGCCGCCTGCTCCAGGTACACGGAGAGTGTCTCCAGCAGCGCGGAGCCGGCCGCGTGCAGAGGTATGTAGATCTCCTCCACCAACTGGTCCCTGGCCTCCTCATCGCCCGCGAGCGCGCGCTCGGGCAGGAGATCGTCGGCGGACACCGGGCGCGGGGCGTCCGGCCACGCGACGCACGCGCGGTGTCCGGACATCGCGGCCTGCGCGGAGCGGACGGCGGCCAGCAGATCCGGTACCTCGGGGCCGACCACCACCGGGCCCGGGCCGAACTGGCCGATCAGCGAACGGGTGGCCCGGATCGGGTCGTCGGTGCCGCCCAGGATCACCACGAGCCGCTCGCCCTGGACGCCGGTGAGCACGTTCAGTCGGGCGTGTCGGCCGGCCCGATGGATGCCGTCCACGACCGCCTGGGTGTCCGCGTCCGGGGCGTTGCCCACCACGACCATGACCGAGTCCGGCGAGCCCCAGCCCAGGGCCGAGGCGCGGGAGAGGATGCCCTCGTCGGCCTCGCCGCGCAGCAGCGAGTGCACGACCAACGCCTCCAGTCGGGCATCCCACGCGCCGCGCGTCTCGGCGGCGTGCGCGTACACCTGCGCGGTCGCGAAGGCGATCTCCCGGGAGTACAACAGCAGCGCCTCGCGCAGCGCCTGCTCGTAGCCGGGCGCGGCCAGGGTGGCGATCTCGGCCTCGACCACCTCGATCGTGGTGCGGATCAACTCCACGGTGTGCGGCAGGGTGATGGTGCGGGTCAGTTCGCGCGGCGCGGTGCCGAACACGTCGGCGCTCACCTTCTGCGGGGTCTCCGGATGCCGGAACCACTCGGTGAACGCGGAGATGCCGGCCTGCGCGACCAGGCCGATCCAAGAGCGGTTGTCGGCGGGCATGTTCCGGTACCAGGGGAGCGCCTCGTCCATCCTCGCCAGGGCGGCGCCGGCCAGTGCGCCGGCGGACTTCTCGAGCCGGCGGACGGTCGCGGCGCGCAAATCGGGCTTGGAACTCACCTGCCTATCATCCTCTGCTTGTCGGGCGACTTCGTCGCCGGCTCGGGGGTGGGGGTGGGGGTGGGGGTGGGGCGCGGGGTGGCGGGGCGGGTGTCGTGGGTGAGATCGAAAGAGCACACATCTGA